>JADJGZ010000015.1 GCA_016707785.1 Bacteroidales bacterium
AATGATGGTTCAATTCAAAATAATAGAACACGAATTCCACGAATTCCACGAATTTTCACGAATATGATTCTGCTTTCTGACAAATTAATCCGTTTCAATCCGCGAAGCAATCCGTCAGCCGACGGATCCGCGTTCCTTTTTGGACAGCCAGCGCCCCAAGGTGGAGTCTCTAACACATTTTGCATTTTACAATTTGCAATTTTCATTTTGCATTAAAAAAAGAAACACCGGAGAACATGACTAACTCCGGTGCACATCTGTCGCCAAACAAGCAAAGGCAACTTCTGAAAAAGTATCTTGTATTAGTTATAGGCAAAAGTGATAAAGTAAGTACCAGTGTAATTTCCGACCGGGTTATCATTCATGGATCCAACAACAAGGGTTGCACCTACTTTACTTCAAGTGTACCCCCTATTAGTACTCCCGCTCCTATGCCGGGGCTGGGTTGGATTGCCAATCTTTAACGATCATGGTTTTTGTACCTGTACTATTGGTGAGTAATGATTGTCCGGAAGGTAAGCTGATGCTGAAAGTAGCCTGGTCCTCACCTGTGATGATAAAGCTTCCATTGCTATGTCCCCCTCCGCTTAGCACGACGCTGCCATTAACGGATCTCATACCCTGGGGCGAAAGATGAATTTCACCTCCATTGGTTTCCGGGGAGAACTTCCCGAAGCTTAGTTGCGAATTCTCCGTAGCTGTCAGGGCTGCAATCACCTCAGCAAACATGCTGGCTGCTACTCCCGCCTGGGCCTGAACCCGGATTCCAACTATGGTAAGTAGGAGTGTTATGGTGATATATTGGAGAATGAATTTCATTGAATGTATGGAGTAATTATTTGTATGTAAATCTTTAGTTATTGATCAGGGAATTGATTTTACAATTGCTGTTTGCCGATGAATTGACAATGCTGCTGAAGTGAATAGTGAAAATCCAGTGATTACTTTTTTAAAGCGTAGATACAAGGAGAACCTTGTATCTACAGGGGTTTTTGGTTGTTATATCTTAGTTGTAGTTAACGGTCACGAATAAGCTTGATTCGTTGGTGTAAGTTCCTGCAGCTTGAGCAGCGCCTACATTCAGGGTAGCTCCTACTTTTACTTCCTGGCTGCCATTGTTCAGGGCGCCTGTGTTGGAAGGGGTGCTTACAAAGTTTTCAACGGTCATTGTACCTGATGGACTGGTCAATGTGATGGCTGAAGAAGGTAAAGTGATAGAGTATGTGCTGTTGCCTTCACCGGTTACTGTGAATGAAGCGGCTGAAACAGTTCCTGTTACTACGGGGAGGGTAACTCCACCGGTCTTTGTGCGTGCTCCTGAAGTTGGGAGAACAACGGTACCGCCTAATGTTGGACTAACGGCGATGTTACCGAAATTCATATCTACATCTTTTCAATGGCGATTGGGGTGATGATGGTTGCTGTGGTTGATGCGGTTGCGGTTACCTGAGCGAAAGAAGTGGCAGTGAATCCGAGAACGATGATAGCGAGGGCGAGTAAGTTTTTCATTGGAGTAGAGTTTTTACGAGTTAGGAAAGATGAGAGAGTTTGTGAGTGTGCAACTATCTGTTCCAAAGTCGTGCCAAAGAGCAAAAATGAATGAAAAATGAAAAATGCAAAATGAAAAAATTAAAATGAAAATTAGGTAATTACTTAAATAACAACTATTTAAATAATTATAAATATTTTGAAAAATATTATTGGATATACTCGTTTGAATAAAAATCTGTGAGGGTGGGATGTAAGATTTTCTACCTACATGTAAAATAATTTACATGCCTTCGATGGGAAATTGGAAGTTAAGAGGTAATAATTGGACCACGAATCCGCCGGCTGGCGGACGAATAAAGGGTGCATACATGTAAATTTATCCGTTTCAATCCGCGAAGTAATCCGTCAGCCGACGGATCCGCGTGCCATTTGGACTGCCAGCGCATTTTGCAGATTGAATTTTTTATCCATTTATGCTTAAGAATATTTTAAGAGTTGATTCTCTTTAATGTAATTAGTAAATACAAAGGGGAACATTATTAACACAAATGACTCAAACGCTGTCACGGCAGTTGAATGAACACAAATATGTAATAGGTGAGTTAAGCTAAAGTGGTAAAATTAACCTTGAAACTCTAAAAGCATATTTTTTTCATTTTTCATTTTGCACTTTTCATTTTGCACTTTGCTTTTTGGGTTTTTTATCCACAAATGCCTATAATCCGTCGATTGACGGAGAAATTTTCACGAATAAATAGTGTTTACTTTCTAATCAAGGAATTGATGGAGTTTCGAGAAAAGTTCATCCCGTCTGATAGGCTTTGGGATATAATCATTACATCCGGAAGCTATGCATGTTTCTCTGTCACCACTGAGAGAATAGGCTGTAACTGCAATAATCGGAATATCAGGACGGGAGGATTTAATAATTTTTGTGGCTTCCAGGCCATTGAGAAATGGCATATTAATATCCATGAGGATCAGGTCAACCTTTTCAGTGCTTTTGCACAGATCCACAGCTTCCTGACCATTGGCAGCGCGTATAAGCCTGGCATTGGTTTTGGAAAGCAACCTTTCCATATATACATAATTAATGTCATCGTCTTCAGCAACCAGGAGGGTAAATGAGCTGAAGTCCTCATCAGGCAGGCTGGTTACTGCTTTTGGTTTTGCAGCAGTTTCCAATGGAAGATAAGGAATATGAAAATTGAAGGTAGATCCTTTACCAGGTGTTGATTTTACCCATATTTTCCCTCCCAGGAATTCAATGAAAGCTTTAGCAATGGCAAGGCCAAGACCGGAGCCCCCATATTTTCGGGTATAAGAATCCTCAAGTTGTCGGAATCTTTCAAAGATTATTTCCTGATTTTCAGGAGATATTCCAATGCCCGTATCTTTTACATAAAACTCAATGATGGAATCCTTGAGATTATAACCAAGTTCAATGCTTCCTTTATCGCAGAATTTGATTGCATTCTCCACCAGGTTACCAATGATTTGCTTCAATTTCATGTCATCAAAATTGATCATTGAAGACTCATCATTCATTCCAGGGTTGCAAGTAAATTTCAACTTCTTGTTTTTAGCTGAAGGTTGAAACTCAAGGACTAACTCCCTCAGCATTGCATTAAGGTTGAAAGCTATTGGGTTATCCTTAATCTGGCTGGTGGCTATCTTGGAAATCTCCACAATATCATTCATTATTTTTAGAAGTTGCTGCGAACTCTTGCTGATAATTTTAACATATTCCGGTTTCTCTTTTTCCGGGTAATCAGGTGATAGTAAAAGGTCAGCATATCCCATGATTGCATTCATAGGTGTTCGCACTTCATGACTCATATTGGCAAGAAATGAAGTTTTCAATTTGTCACTTTCTTCAGCTTTTTCTTTAGCTTTCAACAACTCTTGTTCCCCTTTTTTTCTCTCAGTCATATCCAGTACCATCCCAATAATCTGGTTCCCTTCAAGGATAGCATTTACCACAACGTTTCTGGTATGTTTTTTTAGTGTGAGTAACTCAACCTCAAAATTCAGGATTTTTCCATAATGTAGAAGGTCTTCAATCAGTTTCTGCCTTTGTTCCGGGAATTTATAGATCGTATCGATGTGTATTCCAAGTAGTTCGGATATTGAATTGCTTTCCAGAATTTTACAGAGTGGTTCATTTACCTGTAGAAACTTGCCTTCAAATGAGGCTGAATATATTCCGATTATAGCATTATCAACAAGTTGCCTGTATTTTCTTTCAGAGGCTTCAATAGTTATTTCAGCAATTTTCCGTTCAGTAATATCCTGTTTAATGGCTACAAATTGTGTGATTAAGCCATCACTATTATACACTGGAGTAATTGTGTTTTCTTCATTATAAAACTTCCCATCCTTTCTCCTGTTGATTAATTCACCTTGCCATACATTACCATTGAGGATGGTTTCCCAAAGATCTTTGTAGAAGTCCTGTTCATGAATTCCGGATTTCACTAATTCCTTGGGGTTTTTCCCTATTGATTCTTCAGCAGAATATCCTGTGAGCTTTGTATAGGCAGGATTGACTGAAAGAATTTGACCATTGATGTCAGTGATTACAATTGCATTTGCTGCTGAGTTGAGTGCTGTACCCTGAAGTTTAAGTAATTTTTCTGAATTCTCCCTCTCAGTAATGTCACGGATAAAACCTCCGATACCTATTTTCCCTTTCTTCAAAAAGACCGGGAATTTTCTTGATTCATAAACTCTGTCACCGATTCTTTCGGTTGAGATTACCAGTTTATTTTGTTCAATGGCCTGAAGGTCTGATGCTCTGCAACTAATTGCGTTTGTTTCTGGCATGAGTTCGGCATCAGTTTTTCCAACAATATCTGATTCATGTCTGCCAAAAAATTCCTGGTTGGCTTTATTAACAAGTATGTATTTGAGTGATTCGTCTTTCAAAAAAGCCAAATCATCAGTTGAATTCATAAATGTTCTATACCTGGCTTCACTTTGCTTAAGTTCAACCTGGGTTTTTTCGTTGGAGATTCTAATTTCTTTTTGAATGAGTGCTTCCCTTACTGCAAATGGAAGCCTTTTCATTTTATCCTTCAGGACATAATCAGTAGCACCTGCTTTTATGCAGGCAACAGCAGTTTCCTCATTAATTGAGCCGGTGAACAGGATTACTGGAATCCCGGGTGCATGTGCTAAGGTTATTTTTAATGCTTCAAGCCCATCGAAAGTAGGCATTGAATAATCAGAAATAATAATATCCGGATCAAAATGAAGCAGTTGATGGAGGAAATCCTCCCTGGTTTCAACCCTGATCCATGTGATATTAAAGTTTTCTTTTTGAAGCTCACGAAGCGCAAGCTCCATATCTACTTCAATATCTTCAACAAAAAGTATTCGAATAGAGTCGGACTTCATATCTAATACCCCAACATTAAATTATACCAGGACACATTCGCAGTAAGATCCTACAATTAATCGAAGGAATACGTAAAGGTCATCGTCCTTTAACAGGCTATTTTATGCTAAATCTGGTAATATTGTCATTTTCAATCTTCCCGGATAGGGGTCATATTGAATCCAAGCCAATATCTTCCAATTTCTGCTACAGCCTCCATAAAATGATCAAAAGCAACAGGTTTTACCATGTAACTATTAGATCCAAGAGTATAACACTCCAAAATGTCTTTTTCTTCAGCAGAAGAAGAAAAAATTACGACTGGAATCAATTTTGTTTTATCAGATGACCTGATCGTTTTCAAAATTTCAAACCCATCAATTTTTGGTAGTTTAAGATCCAGAAGTATTAGTTTTGGTAATGTAAACTGGTTAACGGCAGATAAATCTCCAAGTTTTTTCAGGTAAACCAATGCTTCTTCTCCATCAGCAATATGTTCAATTGAGAAAGAAGGATTGTTTTTGAGTAAAGCCCTCATTGCCAATTCAGCATCATTCAAGTTATCCTCAATTAAGAGAATATCTAATTTGCTCATAATTCAAATGTTTGATAAAATTTCTCTTCCAAAGGGTTAAAGTTACAAAAATCATTCACTTATGGGTTTATTAGGTAAAGAAAAGTAAAAAGTAGCACCCTTCCCAAGTTCACCGGTGGCCCAGGTTTTTCCATTATGGCGATTTATAATTCTTCTCACTATTGCCAGCCCAACCCCGGTACCTTCAAATTCGGAGGCTTTATGTAGCCGTTGAAATACGCCAAAGAGTTTATGTGTAAATTCCGGATTGAAACCTACTCCATTATCTTTGACAGAATAGGTTGTCATGAAACCATCTTTATAGCAGGAGATTTCAATTTTTCGATCCTCTTTAGGCTTGGTATATTTAATAGCATTAGAAATCAGGTTAACCCAAACTTGTTTTACAAGGTTGGTATCTCCGTTTCCATTCAGTAACTTGGGGATGGTAAATTCAATATTCAAATCACCCATTGTTTGAGAAAATTCATTAATGATTCCTTTAACCATTAAATTCATATCAATCTGGCTGTGTTTGATCTCAAACCTGGAAATTCGCGAAAGGGACAATAAATCAGTGATAAGCTGATCCATTTTCAGGGTATTGTCCCTGATTACTTTTAATATCCGATGGCCTTCATTATCGAATAACTGTTCATATTCGTCCTGAAGTATCTTTGAGAATCCTTCAATGGCTCTTAGTGGCGAACGAAGGTCATGAGAGACTGAATAGGAAAAAGCTTCCATTTCATGCATAGCTGCCTCAAGATCGGAAGTTCGCTCTGCTACTCTTTGTTCCAATTGAGCATTTAGCTGATAGATCTCTTCCTCAGCCTGTTTCCTGTCGGTGATATCCCTTATGGATTCTATACTTCCAATTCTGAGTCCGTTTACATCAAATAAGGGGGCCCCAATATTTGACAGGTAAGCACCTTTGCCGCCATAAAGATTAGGTGCAAAAATTTCAGCATGTAATGTATTTCCTTTTTTATAGATATTATGATATTTTTGTCTGAGTTCATGTTCATCAGAATCCAGGAAATCGAGAAGTTGCTTTTGCTTCTTACCATAAAACGGGATCGTATAATGGTGATCCCCTTTTCCTATCATCCCTGCTTTACTGATTCCTGTCATCTCTTCTATGGCTTTATTCCAGGCAATGACTTTTTTCTCATTATCGATTACGAAGGTTGCATCAGGCAGAAAATCAATGATATCCATAAGCTGCTGACGGGAAGACCGTAATGCCTCTTCAGCCAGTTTTCTCTCTGTGATATCAGTGATCATAGCAGCGAATTTCCTGGGTTCTGGAGAAAACGCCATCACATGATAGTACTTATTCAGAGAGGCTGCATAATCTTCGAAATTCAGTGGATTTCCTGAAATAGCCACCTTCCCGAAGTTATTTATCCACGAAGGTTCTATTGATGGAAGTACATCAAGCACTGTTTTCCCCACAATCTCACTTGCTTTTAATCCTGTCATCTTTTCAAAGGCCGGGTTCGCATCGAGGAAGCGATAATTGACAGGAGTATCATTTTCATCACAAATGATTTCATGTAAAGAAAAGCCTTCAAGCATCTCATTGAAAAGAGATCTATAGCGTTTTTCACTTCTTTGGATGGCTATTTCAGCAAGGCGGCGTTCTGTGATGTCATCCAGGGTAGTAAATACCTGGAACGGCTGTTTCTCGCCAGGATGGAATTGAGGGACAGCATCTATCTTAATCCACACTATTTGTTCTATCTGAGGATTAAAGATTCCCATAATTTTGTTTTTCACCGGCTTGCCAGTCTTCAATGCCTGCATCGAAGGATGCTCTTCACCGGGATAGGGTGATCCATCTTCATGGATACTTTTCCACATTGGAGAAGTGGACTCTTTGCCTTTCATTTGTTCGGTAGATAATCCCAATAACCTTTCTGCAGCTTTATTGCATGAGAGAATACGGCCTGTGGCATCCTGGTATACAACACCCTGAGCCATTGTTTCATAGAGTGTACGGTGTTTTTCTTCACTTAACCGTAATGCAAGATCTGTTTGTTTCCTTTCACTTATATCCCTTCCAATCCCTATCAGGCCCATAGCTTTACCATGATCATCAAGAAGTGGAATTTTGGATGTAAGCAACCATCTTTGGATACCCTCATTATCAATAAAATCCTCTTCCTTATTAAACAGAGGTTTCTTTGATTTCAGAACCTTTAAATCATCCCGCAATCCTCTTCCCCCAATCTCGGGCCCGAGTAGCTCAATGTCATCTTTCCCGATAACTTCTGATTCTGACTTAAACCCCATGACCTTTAAATCAGCACGATTGGCGAGGACTTTCCTTGCCTGATTGTCTTTTACATAAATAGTGTCCGGAAGATTATCAATCAATGTCCTGAGTAATAATCTTTCCCGCTGCACTTCTTCTTCTGCCAGTTTCCGATCTGTAATATCTACCACAGATATGATACCGGCAGGTTTCCCTTTGAAAATCAGGGAACTTCCGGTGAGGAAGACCCATTTTCTAATCCCATGTTTAGTGATGATCTGGAATTCATAGGAGGCGTCCGGTATTTGTCCTTTTTGCCTGTTCCTTCCCAGGTTTCTAATCTCATTTCTGAATTCAGGAGCAACAATTTCCCAGAATTTTATAGTATGAAGTTCTTCAGCACTATATTCACAGATTCTTTCACCCGACGCATTGGTATATACCCAGACATCATCCTGGTATATCATAATAGCATAAGGAGACGATTCAGCAAGGGTCCTGAATTTATCTTCACTCTCTTTTACCGCTTCTTCTGCTAGTTTACGCTGGGTAATATTTTCATGAGTAATAACAGCCCCTCCATTTTCTGATGACAAAGGAGTAACATACATAGAGAACCATTTCTTTTCCTGAACCGAATGGCAAGGGTATTCAGTTTCATATTTTCCTATCCTGCCATTAATTACATCCTTGATTCCCTGCTGTATTTCAATTAAACCAGAGTCTCCTTCCTGAATAGCTTTCTTAATGACTTCAAGGTAATTGACATTTTCAATACTACCCATGAAGGTATTTATCCCATTTTCCAGTCCGAAATGACGCCAGGGTTCATTAACAGAAATAATCATTCCATCAGAATCCAAAACAGCTACATGTGCATGAAGTGAATTTAGGACAGCCCTGGTGAGTCCTTCACTTTCTCTCAAAGCTTGTTCCGATTTTTTACGTTCAGTGATGTCCCTGAAAACACCATGCATGACTTTTCTGCCTTTCAGATTGATCACACTGGCAGATATTTCAACCGGGATTTCCAATCCGTTAGCACGGGTTATCAGGTTTTCAGTTGGATTCATCTCACCGGCTGATTGATATCTGCTTGATTTTACGTTGAAATTACCAACTGAAAAGTCGTGGAATCGCTTAGGATGCAGGCTGGTAAAGTGTTTACCAATTATTTCTTTTTCCTCTTTGCCTATGAGTTGAGTGGCTGCAGAATTCACTTCAACAATTATACCTGTCTCAACATCAGCAAGAATTATAGCATCGGGCGACGAATTGAATAACGACCTGAACCGGGTTTCACTCTCATTCAATGCTTCTCTTGCCAGTTTATCGGCAGTGATATCTCTTGATATCCCTTCAATGGCAATCAGATTGCCTACTGTATTATAGATGGGTACAATACGGCTCTCCATCCATTTATAGCCACCCGCTTTGATATTCCAACGAAGAAGGATCGGCTCCTTAGGGACTACTTTTTCTAATAAAAGTTGAATTAGTTTGGGCTTATCTTCTGGATATATTTTGTCGAGTATTTCTCTCTCTCCAGTCTCAAATTCACTTTGAGAAAAACCTGTTGTTGCTTTGATACTTGGACTGATATAAGAAACCTTAATTTCCGGGTTTAACTCGAGCCGGAATATGATATCCACTGCATTATCAGTAAGTCTGCGATATTTTTCTTCACTTCTTAACAGAGCCAACTGAGCTTCTTTTTGTTCAGAAATATCAATAAATGAGCCCATAAGCCCGATGATATTTCCATGTGAATCTACAATGTTGGTGGTGAGGAACCAAACAGGAAATGCTGTGCCATCTTTCTTTTCAGCCATCATTTCCCCTGAACAATGACCAAGGGTAAGTGCTTTTTGTATGGAATCAGTAAGTTCTTCCGGTGATTTCCAAAAGTTCATGGCAGGTTTTCCAAGCAGTTCTTCAGCAGAGTCATACCCCCACATTTGTACCAAAGCAGGGTTTACATAGGTCAACAGACCATCCAGATTGGTCATGCCAATGCCTGAACTCGCTGAATTTAATGCAGCATCTTTTACAAGGAGTGCCTCTTCAGATTTTTTCCTCTCCGAAATATCTGTATGCGTTCCTACCATACGGAGTGGTTTCCCGTCAGGACTCCACTGCAGGACTTTTCCCCTGTCGAGAATCCATTTGTAACTTCCATCCTTGCATAAAAGCCGGTGTTCAGTTAAATAGCTGGCTGTTTCACCTTTCAAATGCCGGTCTATTTCTTTAATAACAGCGTCTTTATCTTCAGGGTGTAACAGTTTTGACCAGGCATTAACATCTTCACTGATATCATTGGGTTCATAACCCAGCATCTCTTTCCAGCGATTTGAATAATAAACGGTGTTGTTTGAAACATCCCAGTCCCACATACCGTCATTACTGCCTTCAACAGCAAAAGCCCATCGTTCCTCACTTTCAAGTATAGCTTGTTGAGCCGCTTTCCGTTCCGAAATGTCCCTGACAATATTCATTAATGCCATCCTGTTATTATAAAGAATTGGAATAATGAACAATTCGACATCAATCAGATGACCATCTTTATGTATAATCTTAGTTTCAGTATTAACAAAGCCTTTAGTGAGCAACAGGTTTCTTCTTTTTTCCAGCAACTCTGGCCCGACATTTACCTCAAAATCGACGACGGAAGAGGCTAAAAATTCTTCTCTTGAGCAGCCAATCATAGCTGCTGCAGCTTCATTAACTTCTACGAAAGTGCTGAGTGTTTCATCCGGATTTACATAAAAAATGGAGATTCCATCCTTATTGGCTTCAAAAAGACCCTTGTATTTTGATTCACTTTCTTTAAGTGCTTGTTCAGCCTGCCAACGCTGGGTTATATCATACATATTGATAACCAGTCCATTGATGGAAGGATCGGTCAATTTATTGGCGGCTACACATTCAAGGTAATGCCATGATCCATCCTGATGGAGATTGCGAAATACAGCATTAACTGGTATATCTGGTGATTCAATTAATTGATGAATTTTATCACGAACCATTGGCAAATCGTCTTCATGAATAAATTCAAAGCCATTTTCGCCGATCCTATCCTTAATATCTCTTCCTGTAATCCTGCTATATGCGGGGCTTTCATATAAAATAGTGGCATTCTGGTCGATTACAATGATGGCATCTGAACTGTTTTCAATCAAAGCCCTGAATCGTTTTTCACTATTATGTAAGGCATCTTCAGCCTGTTTCCTTTCATTTATATCCCTGAAATTGATAACGATAGCCTCGACGCTTGGTTCTGATAACAGATTCCGCATCGTGCTTTCAATCCAACGCCAACTGCCATCTTTATGTTGAAACCGATATTGGATGGTGGGTATGAATGAGGGGTCAATCATTAAATGTTGGAGGGCTTCCAACACCATGGGTAAGTCTTCAGGATGAGTAAGTGAATCAGGATGGAAATTGGTTATTTCCGATTCTTCATACCCAAATATTCTCATGGCTGAGGGACTGGCATATACAAAACGGCCATCAGCTTTAACCAAAGCAATACCATCAGGGGCTTTTTCAATCAGATTCAGATAGTGATCATGAGTACTCTGAAGGATGGCCTGCGACTTTTTTTGTTCTGTGATATTATGTAAGGCAAGGATCAGGTGCAACTTCCGGTTCAGAATTATAGGCTCAATACTATAACGAAACCAGACGGATTTGCCCCCATTAGCTTGTTCTTGTAATAACTCTGATTCCCTGTCACGAATTACAATTTGTCTTTCAAGGGCTTCCAGAATTGAGTTATTTATGTTACAAGCTTTACATTCCGGGTTGTGGCCACAGCCGGCATCAGTTGAATTTCGGTTTATACAACCCAGGAATTCTCCACAAGGCATATTTAGCATTTCATTTAGGCGGATACCGAAAATCTCTGCTGCAGCTTCATTGGCTTGTGTTATTTTTTGATCTTCATCAAGGATAATCATACCAACAGGTGATGAAGATAAAATGGATTGCAGGTTATCACGCTCTACCTGCAATTTCTCTTCAGCCAAAAGGCGCTGAATGGCTATTGAAGCCTGGCTGACAAGTGTTTCAAGTAAATTCACATGGGTTAATGGCGCATCTTCCTTCAACATGATCACAACACCTCCATAGGCCTGTGTGTCATTACTGAATCCAATTGAGTAAAGTACCTTAATTCCCAGGAGTTTTTCGATTGATCGGGCTACTTTTCTACTGATTTGGCTGGCCGAGACAGTATAGATGATATCTTTTGTAATCCGTGAAAAGGCCAATCGCTTAAATAGTTGCAATTCAACTTCCGACATTTTATTGATCGGAGCGTTAAAGTGATTTGGGTCAATACCCAGGAGTTTTTTGATCATATCCAGAATTTTCCCAAAACCAAAAACTCCCGCAATCTGGACATAATTTTCTGATTCATCAATCGAAGAAACCACTACATAGGATTCACCTACTACCTTATGAATACATGACCCAATGTATTCATAGATATCTTTTCGATTCTTCATCGAAATCAGGTTACCTGCAACTTCAGCAAGAAATTTTTGCTCTTGCAGGTGACGGCTAATTTCTTCCTGCTCAATCCTGCGTTCAGTGATATCCCTTATAATGGCCAGTGATTCTGACTCTGAAAGGAGGATGAAACGGCATTCGAAGGTTTTTAATTCATCACCGATTTTCAGATTATATTCGAAATCTATTTGCTTTCGGACCAGGAATACTTCTTCAAGCTTGTTGTTCAGTAGCTTTGAAAGCTCCGGCGGAAATACCTCCTTCAATTTTTTCCCGATGAAATTTTCAGGGATGGTAAAAAGTAATTTGATATCATTTGCTCTGTAATTAAGGATTTTCCCCTCTCTGCTTATATGAAACAATAAGTCTGGTACAGCTTCAACAATGGCACGATTCTCAACTTCACTTTTCCTGAGTGATTCTTCTACTTCTCTCCTTTCTAATTCTCCGGCGGCTCTGATTGCTACCATTTTGAGAATGGTTTGCGCCAGGTGAGGATTTGATAAAGGATTCCTGTCGATCAGAGCCAGAAGCCCGATAGGATTGCCTGTTGAGGACCAAAGCGTAGTGCCAATATAGCTTTCTGCTTTCATTTCCTGAAGAACCTTGTCTTTTGGGTACAAGTCCTTGACTTTTTCCGGGATACAACACACAGTCTTTTCAACAACATCGCCACAAGGAGTATCTTTTAATGAATAAGTGAGATTGTCCTCAAAAACACCACTATAGAAAACGGCAATGGTTGTTGCCATTTTCATATTTTCTGAAAGTTTGTCAATACAGACATATTCCATATCCAGGATTGAAGACAGAAATTTTGCCAAAGACTGGAAGAATTCTTCCTGTTTCGAATTCCATCCGGAATGAATGAGAAATAGTTGAACCTCTTCTATTTTCTTTCTTTCAGTAATATCTTCAATAGCACCATAGAGATTGCATTTTCCAGGTTCCTGTTCCAGTTTAACACATTCAGCTGAGGCAGTAATCCAGATAATTCTACCATCTTTTCGTTTCATCCTTAAATCACATTTATCCGATGATCCGGGACTAACTTCAAGAATGTGCTTTTTAAAAATCGGGATGTCCTCATCAATAATCAGATGTCCCCAACAAGAGAAATTCTGGAATTCTGCTTCTGTGTAACCTGTAAGTTTTTCAACAGGCCCATATACCCAATCTAACGAAAATTCATTTTTTTCATTTGTGACACAGGAATAGGATAAATCTGAAATACTGGAAGAAATATGCCTGAAGCGCATTTCACTCTTCCTCAACTCCATTTCAGTCGTTTTTTGTTCAGTGATATCAATCAGGTTCCCAACCACTTTGATAATAGTATCACCGCTTTTCACAATTTTGCCAATGGTTCTTATCCAATGCTGTGTTCCATGAGCATCGATTAAAGTAACTTCAAGGTCAAAAGGGGTGCCATCTTTACGGAGTGAATTGAATGCATTTCTGATAACTTCCTGGTCAGAATCGGAATAATAGCTAAGTACAGATTGAAGGGTAGGTATATATTCATCTTTAAAAAGACCATGAATCAGATACATCTCATCCGTCCAGGTAAGCTGTTCTGTCCTTAGATCATATTCCCACCCTCCAGTATTTGAAAGCTCTTCAGTAACAGAAAGAATTTGTTGTTGCTGCTGTAAAAGAAGAGTCTTTTGCCTTCTGTTATCCTCGTTACCTATCGCATTCGAAATCAATTCTATCAAACGAAGATCATCTTCACTAAAATCTATATCATCCTGGTAGACAACACAAAGGGAACCAATCGCTTTCCCTTCGCATCTGACAACATGCCCACAATAGGTTTTAAGGGCATACGCTTTCACGTTAGGATCAGAGGTATTGTACGATGTATCAGGCAGATTCTTAACTATGATGGAGTTTTCAAGATTATTTCTGATGACATCAAAACAAATATGTCCTTCAGGAGCATCCCTTTCAATGAAATCTTTCGGTGTATTCCATTTACCTGCAGAGAATAATTTCCCATCTTCCAGGCGGTTATAAAGTGCACAGGTAGCTCCTAGTAATTCCCCACAAATTGAGGTCAGGCTATTGATATTTGCATCATGATCTGTACCTAAAGTGGTAATGCAATCAATCACACTTTGGATTCTTGTCCTTTGTTTCTGTAATTCTTGTTCTGTGTTCTTTTGAATGGTGATATCTTCAATCATGCTAAGAAAGTACAGGAAATCACCGTTATCAGAATTTATAATACTAACTTTTATCTTTCCCCAAAGGATTGATTCATCTTTACGCAGATATCTTTTTTCTGTTTGATATTCAGTTATTTCATTTTTTAACAGTTTTTGCAAATTATAAACATCTTGCTCTATATGATCTGGATGTGTAATATGTTTAAATGTTATACCTAATAACTCTTGCTTTTTATATCCAAGCATTGAGCAGAATTGCTGGTTTACATCAATAAATTTCCCGTCTGCTCCAGCCATTATAATTCCAAATGGACCTTCTTCAAAAATCTTCCGAAAACGAGTGTGGTTGTCGGAGTTGACTTTTTCAATATTGTTTGCCTTTTTACTCATAACCGGAGAATATGCAGGTTTGGATTGAAGTTTTTACTCTAATGTTTGAACAAGGATTCTTTTGAAAGTGGCATTCAATTCTGTGAATGATTCAAATGAAAGAATTGGCTTGAATGTGCTTTGTAATAGTACATTTCGGGTTCAGCTAAGCACTGATTTCCAGAACCTTCTTTTTGCTTGTAAACAGAAATATATTGCTTGCAACTCACTATTGATTGTTGAACTATGATCAAATATACATTAAATGTAGGGTTTTAGTATTTACAATGATCGATGGAAAAAAAATGATTTCAATTTTTTTTCATCACTTATAAAGGGCTTTTATTCCAGTCCTGTTAGATTTGAACTTGTATTGAAGAGTGTTATTCCAAAATTTTGGCTATGTTTTGAGGGAAGTATTTAGCCTGATTTTGTTATTTTGAGCTTTAGCCATAATTTCCTGAAGCCTACGGTTTGTAGTATTTTGAGTTTAAGTTCAATATAGAAGTAAAGCTGATATTGTTCGATCTCGCACTGAAAACCTCGGTATTTCAAAACCCCAATTCTCTCCCCGGAAACTTCTCCCCCGCAGATTAAAATTCAAAAGCCTGGAATTCATTCGAATTCCAGGCTTTCATCAATTTTGTGGAGCTGCCGGGAGTCGAACCCGGGTCCAAACAGTCAGCAAAATCGCTTTCTACATGCTTAGCCTTCAGTTGATTGTCGGGAGCCGGCCGGCAAAAAGCCGCCCAACCGGTTCCGTATTCCTTTTGGTTTTCGAATTGTCACCAGGACCTTAACAACCTTATCCTTCCATTTTTGATGCCCGGGTGCGGGACGCCGGAGGGCAGGGCTTCCCGTGGGGCAATCGGCAGGTTAATACTTGTGATTAAGCGGCCAATGCGTAGTTGTAATCGTTGCCATTTATGTGGCTTGAGCATTTGGTT
The DNA here is from genome assembly GCA_016707785.1 of Bacteroidales bacterium. Taxonomy (NCBI): domain Bacteria; kingdom Pseudomonadati; phylum Bacteroidota; class Bacteroidia; order Bacteroidales; species Bacteroidales bacterium. Next base: position 15,707 of record JADJGZ010000015.1, read on the forward strand.
TTAACGGGCCATCTACTCAAAGTCCCGGCATGCTTACCATCCCACTGTCACTGCTGTCAAAACCGGTCAGCCCCGATCGTGGATTGTGACTACAAAGGTAGTCCCAAATTCTATTAGCAAAAACAATCATTCCTGGAATAATGAAGGAAGAATCTTCCTTAACAAGAACTTTAATAAAGCAGGCGAATCATTATCCCCTGAATGGACGGGCATATTTTGTTACATCTTCAGCAGAAATAACCGGTCCGCACAAAATGGCCATTCTTTCAATAATGTTTCTTAGTTCCCTGATATTACCGGTGAACTGGATCTTTTTAACTCTTCAAGTGCATCCTCCATAAAGATTGCAGGCGTCTTTCCCTCGTTTTCTGCAATGGTTTGCATGAAATGATTGGCTAATAAAGGGATATCATCCGCCCGGTCGTTCAGTGATGGAACATGTATCAGGATTACACTTAACCGATGGTATAAATCTTCCCTGAAGGTTTTGTTTTGTACTTCTTCCAGCAGGTTTTTATTGGTGGCGGCAATAACTCTTACATTGACCGGGATTTCCTTCTCTCCGCCAACCCGCATAATCTTATTTTCCTGCAAGGCTCTTAAAACTTTTGCTTGTGCCGAAAGGCTCATATCTCCGATTTCATCCAGGAAAAGGGTGCCATCATTTGCCTGCTCAAAATCTCCTTTTCGTTGTTTGATGGCAGAAGTAAAGGATCCCTTTTCATGCCCGAATAACACACTTTCAATCAATTCAGAAGGAATGGCGGCACAATTCACTTCAACAAAAGGACCTTCTGCACGATTGCTCTTTTCATGCAGCCATCGGGCTACAAGTTCTTTTCCGGTACCACTTTGGCCGGTAATAAGAACACGGGCATCAGTAGGGGCTACTCTTTCTATAATATCTTTAATCGCACTAATAGCAGGTGCTTCTCCTATCATTTCCCACTGCTTGCTTACTTTCCTTTTCAATGCCTTTGTCTCAGTAACTAGTCTGGATTTGTCCAACGCATTTCTAAGGGTTATAAGCAGCCTGTTAAGATCCAATGGCTTGGAAATATAATCATAAGCCCCTTTCCTGATAGAATCTACAGCTGTTTCAATGGTACCATGACCAGAAATCATTACCACCGGGACTTCTGAAATCCGGAGTATTTGTTCCAGGACTTCAATTCCATCCATCTGTGGCATTTTTATATCGCAGAGGACAACATCATAAGTTTCCTTTGTAAATTGCTCTAACCCGGAAAGACCATCAACAGCTTCATCTACCTGGTAATTTTCATATTCCAGTATTTCCCGGAGTGTACTCCGAATGGCTCGTTCATCGTCTATTACTAAAATTCTCGACATACTGGTTTATTTAATCGTATTATTAAGGTATGATTATTTTGCAAAACTCTTTTTAGAACAGGATTTTTAAGCAAAACCTTTACTCTGGTATAATGATGATATTTTGGGCTTCATACCAGTTTAACCTCTATATCTCATCCATTTCCATAACTCCCTGTAATTCACTTTCTTGCCATACATCAAGATACCGGTTCTATAAATTTTTGATGCAACCCAGGTGGTAAAGAGGAAACCGGCAACCAGAAGAACCATGGAAAGTGCAATTTGCCATCCTGGAACTCCAAAGGGTATCCTTACCATCATGATAACAGGTGAGGTGAAAGGTATCATTGAAAGCCAGAAAGCAAGCGAACCATTAGGATCATTTACTATTGATTGTGCAACTACCATGGCAAAGATGAGAGGGGACAGTTATCAGCAACATAAAATTGTTGTGTATCTGTTTCATTATCCACAGCAGATCCTATAGCTGCAAACAGTGCCCCATAAAGAAGATAACCACCAATGAAGAAAAAGATAAATGAGGTGATCAGCAAAGTGAAGGGGATTGTGGCAAGTGCCTCAAGTACAACGTTACTCGCCTGGGACTGAGAATCTGCATTAATCACGTCTGCCGGAACCTGGCCATTGGTTTGGAGATCAGAGGTTACCGGAACCTGGATTTGTTGTTTAGGCTTAAATTGATCAGGGAATGCCTGCTGCACACCAGCAATCAGGATGCCTGTAAATAAAATCCAAAGCAGGAATTGTGTTAATCCAACCATAGCTACTCCGATGATTTTTCCCATCATCAATTGAAAGGGTTTCACTGAGGAAACTATGACTTCTACTATTCGGTTGGTTTTCTCTTCGATTACACCCCGCATCACCTGTGCTCCAAACATGAAGATAAACATGTATATCAGGATGGAGAATACAAGTCCGGTAATCATATATGCTTCAGTATAGCTTTTCTGTTCTGTACCACCTTCTGATAATTTGATAGAAGTTAATTCTACATCAGAGCGAATATTTTCAGAATAGTTTCACTCATGAGGTCTTCACGCGTGGTATCCCTATCACTCTCATGCTGGGGTGATAATTTGATCATCTCCTTTCGGATCTCAGCAGCGAGTTTATGTTTCTCAATCTCCCGGTTCATCACATTGGAGATGTAACCTTTCAGGTTTAAAGTGGGTGGATTATCGGAATAAAGGATAGCCTTGGCCGGCACCGATAATTGGGTTGATGGAATATACAGCAGGGCTTCTCCCGACGATTTTTGAAGATTCTGTTTTGCGTCTTCAAGGCTTAAAGCGATAGGAAGAAAAGTGTAATTATCTGTATTCTCAAATTTTGAAGCAAACCAACCGGTCTCATCGATCACCTGTATCTGCCTTTGTTCATCCTGTTGTGTGGCAAGATATACCGGAAGGATGAAAATTAATGCCATGAGTATGGGGCCGAGTATAGTCATGACAATAAAGGAACGTTTCCTGACACGGGTCAGGTACTCTCTCTGGATAATCAGCGAAATCTTATTCATAGCTTAACTTAGATCAGGATTCAAGGATTGAATTGGCATTCACCGCATTTTCTGCATTTACTTCTGAAATAAAGATATCATTCATTGAAGGAATCACTTCAGAGAAATAGGCAATCTGAAGGTGGGGGAGGAGTTTGCCTAATAGCACGCCCGAATCAGTCCCTTTGGGTATTTTAATCAATGCTTCATGCAATCCATCAGATTGGGAGGCTTCAAGCAGTTCAAATCCCGGCATTAACAATGGTTTAAGCTCCTGAGTCGGATTCCTGTAGTGAATTCTGTATGTATCATTAAAATGCTGCCTGCGGATCTCTTTTACATTTCCATCCAGGATTTTGTTTGACTTGTTGATTAGAACAATATCGTCACAGAGTTCTTCTACCGAAGCCATATTATGGGTAGAAAAGATGATAGTGGACCCTTTTCTTCTCAGTTCAAGGATTTCATCCCTTAACAGGTTGACATTTATTGGATCAAAACCACTGAAAGGCTCATCAAAGATTAATAATTTCGGCTCATGCACAACAGTTACTATGAATTGAACCTTTTGTTGCATACCCTTAGAGAGTTCCTCCACTTTCTTATTCCACCAGGCTTGAATTTCAAATTTTTCAAACCAGTATTTCAGTCTCTTAACTGCATCATTCCTGCTAAGCCCTTTTAATTGAGCAAGGTAAATCGCCTGTTCTCCAACTCCCATCTTCTTATATAAACCACGTTCTTCAGGAAGGTAGCCGATTTCAGCAATGTCATCGGGATGTAATTTATGCCCGGAATAAAACACTTCGCCTTCATCAGGTCCGGTAATCTGGTTTATGATGCGGATTAAGGTTGTTTTCCCTGCACCATTAGGCCCAAGGAGTCCGAAAATCGCCTGATCGTTGACTTCAAGGCTTACTCCATTCAATGCAGTAAAATCCCCGAATCGTTTGGTCACTTTGTTGGCAGTCAGAATTGCCATAGTTTTTACGTTAAAGTGGTTGAAAGGTACTTTTTATTAATTGAATGAAAAGATGCAACAGATGATCATGAAGGTGATGCTTTGTTTATATGCTCATGTCTAAAGTAACAGCTATATTGTTACTGGTCTTGAGATAAATTTGGCTTATGCTAACTTACATATTCCTCTCACTGGAAATATTCTCTCATTCTATCGAAAAAGCTTTTATCCTTGCTCCCCGGAGCGGGTTTAAAGTTTTCACTGGATTGCAGGTTTTCAAGGATTTCTTTTTCTTGCCTGCTGAGACTTTTTGGTGTCCATACATTGATGGTGATCAAAAGATCGCCTTTACCATATGAATTTAAAGCAGGTAAGCCTTTACTTTTTAATCGGAGTAACCGACCGGCTTGTGTACCAGGTTCAATTTTTATTCGTGCTTTACCTTCAAGGGTTGGGATATCAACTGAAGTTCCAAGGGCTGCATCAGGGAAACTGAGGTAAAGATCATACATCAGATTATTGCCATCACGTTGTAAAAAATCGTGCGGGGCTTCCTCAATCTGAATGATCATATCACCCGGTACGCCTCCCCTGGCCGCGGCATTACCCTTTCCACTCACCGAGAGTTGGATGCCTTCTGATACACCTGCAGGAATATTTACCGGGATTACCTCTTCACCCTTTATAACTCCATTCCCTGCACAATGAACACATTTATGCTGAATGGTCTGACCTTCTCCTCCACAAGCAGGGCAGGTAGAACTGGTCTGCATCTGGCCAAGAAAAGTATTGGTAACCCTGGTTACTTGTCCGGTCCCACGGCATGTTGAGCAAGTGCTGTAAGCCGAACCATGCTCAGCACCTGTTCCTTTGCAATGCGTACAACCAACATATTTACTGACTTTGAGCTTTTTTTCAACACCGGTATTAATTTCTTCCAGGGTTAGACGAACTTTCACCCTTAGATTTGATCCCCTGTTGACCCTTCGCTGGCGTTGTCCTCCACTAAATCCCCCGAAAGATCCTCCGAAAGCACCTCCGAAAATATCTCCAAAATGGCTGAAGATATCGTCCATACTCATACCGCCACCAAATCCACCACCTCCGTTTTTAACCCCATCATGACCAAACTGATCATATCGGCTTTTTTTCTCAGGATCGCTAAGCACTTCATAAGCTTCAGCGGCTTCTTTGAATTTATCCTCAGCTTCTTTATTGTTCGGGTTTTTGTCCGGATGATACTTCAATGCCATCTGCCTGTAAGCTTTTTTTAGCTCTGCTTCATTAGCATCCCGGTTCACTCCTAGGATTTCATAAAAATCTCTTTTGGCCATCTATTGGTTTTTTACTTAGGTTCCGATTTACCCGCAACCTACTCAAGGTTCAAATTCACTACATTTTTTCTAACTGCCTACTACTACTTTGGCAAAACGGATTACTTTTTCATTCAGTTTATAGCCTTTCTGGACTTCATCCACTACTTTATTTTTCAGATCTTCAGATGGTGCCGGAATATGGGCAATAGCTTCCTGCTGATCAGTATCAAAAGGTTCCCCAACGCTAGTAATTTCCTGTAATCCCTTCCCGTTAAGTATATTTCTGAATTTGGAAAAGATAAGATGTACACCTTCCTTAACCGCATCCAGGTTTTCTGTAGTGTTCATGGATTTTATTGCTCGTTCAAAATCATCTATCACTGGCAGAAGATCTGTAATAAGGTCTTCAGCAGCAGTTTTGCTCAAATCCTGTTTCTCTTTTATAGTGCGTTTCCGGTAATTATCGAACTCGGAGTATAAACGCAATAACTTGTCATTGAGTTCAGCTATTTTTTCCCTGGGATCAGTTTCAACTGTTTTTTCCTGGTCTTGATCGGAAGTTCCGGCAGCATCCTGATTTTCTGCAACATTGGCAGTGTCCTCAGTTTCCTTACTATTATCATTGTTCTTGCCGGGTTCTTTCTTGTATTTCATATTAAGCCTAATTTAATTTGTATTAAGTCATGCTAAAATGTCAAAAAGTCCTGATTTTACAGGACTTTTTTACTATGCAAAATTGCTGCCAAAGGGTTATTGCCGACAAATTGGCAGTTAATTGTTTAGCAGCCCAATCAACTGATGATTTATATCCTTCTTATTTGTGCTCCTATGGCATTTAACCTGCCGTCAATATCCTGGTATCCCCTGTCGATTTGGTCAATATTATCAATGATGCTGGTGCCTTTGGCGGAAAGTGCGGCAATTAGCAGGGAAACCCCAGCTCTAATATCGGGCGACGACATCCTAATGCCCCTTAACCGGTTCTTCTTATCCAGGCCAATTACGGTTGCACGGTGAGGATCACAAAGGATAATCTGTGCACCCATATCAATGAGTTTATCTACAAAGAAAAGCCTGCTTTCAAACATCTTTTGATGAATTAAAACACTGCCTTTAGCCTGGATAGCTGTAACAAGTGCAACACTGATTAGGTCAGGCGTGAATCCGGGCCAGGGTGCATCACTGATAGTCATAATGGAGCCATCCATGAAGGATTCAACTTCATAATGATCCTGCTCCGGAACATGGATATCATCTCCTTCCAGATATAGTTTAATACCTAGTTTTTTGAATACATCAGGAATAATCCCTAGGCTATCATACTGAACATTCTTTATGATGATATCTGACTGTGTCATAGCAGCAAGGCCAATAAAACTTCCAATCTCTATCATGTCAGGAAGCAGGGTATGTTCTGTTCCCTTTAGCGTTTCCACTCCATGGATATGAAGAAGGTTCGAGCCAATTCCTTCGATGTTTGCCCCCATCCTGACCAGCATTTTACATAGCTGGACCAGGTAAGGCTCACAGGCAGCATTGAAAATAGTAGTCTTACCTTTTGCCAGCACTGCAGCCATTACAACATTAGCTGTTCCTGTAACTGATGCTTCGTCGAGAAGCATATAAGTTCCTTTGAGTTCTTTGGCAGTTACCCGGGTAAAATGCTTCACTGAATCCTGGTCGAAATCAGCACCCAGCTTATGAAGCCCGATAAAATGTGTATCAAGGCGCCTTCTTCCAATCTTATCGCCTCCTGGCTTAGGAATAGAAGCTTTCCCAAAGCGGGCCAGGAGTGGGCCGAGTATCATCACTGAACCTCTTAAACTGGCAGCCTGCTTACGGAATTCATCTGTTTCAAGAAAGTCCAGGTCTATTTGGTCGGCTTTGAAAACATAGGAACCCACTTTATGTTTTGTAACATTTACACCCATGCCCCTCAACAACTCTATTAGTTTGTTTACATCCAGGATATCAGGAATGTTATTGATTACAACTTCTTCTGGTGTGAGAAGAACTGCACATAATATTTGAAGTGCTTCATTTTTAGCACCCTGAGGGATGATTTCCCCTTTTAGCCGATTCCCGCCGACAATTTCAAATGAGCTCATAATTCAATGGTTGAAATATGCGGCAAATTACAAAATCAAAACCAAAAATGCTGAATTATAGCTGAGAATAAGAAGTGGATTGTCATTTAAATGAAATGCTCCCTTTCCATGCATCTAATCATCAGTATAGCTGATAGATACCAGGATGACAGCTTCACCGGGCAACCCGGTAAGCGAATAAATCAAAAGGTGAATCGAAGATTAGTATTTTCTCCTGTGACGTCCGTTGTTATTATCCTTCTTGGGAATAAATTTACGACGATGCTGCTGCTGTTGTGGCTGGGTTGATTGTTGAGGTACTTGCTTGTTGGCTTTCAGGATATCCACAGTTGAATGAAGGCGATCATCTTCACCTAACTTCAGTCGTCCGGCTGAAAGGAGGTCCAGATGTTCATGAATCAACTCATCATTCACTGAATCGCGGTTCCAGTTAAGGTACATTTTCTTCAGGCCATTGGCAATGGTTTTCACAAGTGCTTCTTTTTCCGCGCCTTCTTCAAATAACGTAGCTTTTTCAATGATACGTTGCATATATTTCCCATAGGGCCTCAGTTTGATTTCCTCCTGGGTATAACGAACTCTCTGTGGACCAGGAGCTTCCTGGGGACTGGGTGGAATGGGATAGGGAGAATCAACATCAAGTTTAAATTCTGCCATTACATGGAGGTGATCCCATAACTTATGCTTTAAATCACCCTGCTCACGCATCTCAGGGTGCATATTAGCTAAAACATTGACGAGGGTATTTGCCATCCTGTTCCGCTTTTCACGGTCCTCAAGACTGCAGATGTATTGTACCATGTCCTGTACATTCCTGCCATATTCAGAAATGATCAGATTACCCCGGGTTGTATTATATTCCATAAAGGTATTTGACTATAAAGTTTTTGCGATTTGTCGCTATGACCTGGATCCGCCTTATTTGGCTGTTTTTAAATTCAGAAAAGCTGATCTGTAAAAACGTAGGATGGGAGATTTTTAAAACTGCTGCAAAGGTAAGTAAATTTTCCGGATATGCTTTTTAGTGATAATGAAATCTCTTTTGAATAAATAGCCTATTCTGAATTGAGACTAAATGTGATTGGGGGGGGGGGGGGGGGGGGGGGGGGGGGTGGGGGGGGGGGGGGGAAAAAAAATTGGGGGGGGGGGGGGGGGGAGGAAGAAGGAAGAGCCCCCCCCCCCAAAAAAAGGGGGGGGCCATTCAAAGGAGGGCGGGGGTGGGTTATTTTATCAATGTAACGCAGTAAAATTTGCCCATCTTTGCAAAAAAATGTAGCATTCTTGAATAAGAAAATCCTTCAACTTGCGATTCCGAACATAGTTACTAATATCACCATTCCTCTGCTGGCAATGGTAGACCTTGGACTGATGGGTCATATGGAAGGAGAGAAGTATCTTGGAGCCATTGCACTGGGTGGGATGATATTTAGTTTCCTTTTCTGGGGATTTGGCTTTTTGAGAATGGGAACAAGCGGTTTTACTGCCCAGGCATATGGCCGTCGGGACCTTGGTGAAGCAAGTGCTGTGCTGACACGAGGTTTCATCACAGCATTGTTTTCTGGTATTCTTCTCATATCCTTTCAATACCCGATTTCATGGGTAGCCTTGAGATTCATCGGTGGAAGTGAGGAAATCGAATCCCTCGCAATGAGCTATTTTCAGATAAGGATATATGCTGCACCTGCTACTTTGATCATGTATGCCCTGACAGGCTGGTTCATTGGAATGCAAAATGCACGGATTCCCATGATCCTCGCAATTGCAGTAAACTTACTTAACATCATACTGAGTCTCATATTTATCAGGGTTTTTGGATTGGCTTCTGATGGTATTGCCTGGGCAAACCTTGTCAGTCAATATATGGGATTATTGATGAGCCTTGTTTTCTTAAGGTTATACTGGAAGAAACTGAAGGCATACTTCAATATCAGGAAGGCTTTAAGCTGGTCACAATTCCAGGAGTTTATTCATGTAAACAAGGATATTTTTATCCGTACACTCTGCCTTATCTTTACGCTCTCCTTTTTTACAGTGCAATCAGCTAATACGAGTGATACCATATTGGCTGTAAATACGTTGCTGTTTCAGTTTTTTTACTTCTTCTCCTATTTTGTAGATGGGTTTGCCTATGCTGCTGAAGCCCTTACCGGACGATATATTGGCTCCCGTGACAAGAAAAATTTACATAGATCTGTTCGGTTGTTATTCATTTGGGCAACAGGTATAGCCACTGTGTTTACAATTGTATATCTTGTTTTTGGCAACCTGATTCTTAGGTTGTTGACCGATAATCAACAGGTGTTGCTGGCTGCTAAACCTTATTTAGTATGGATAGTATTGGTTCCGTTTGTAACTTTTTCGGCATTTGTGTGGGATGGAATTTTTGTCGGAGCCACAGCCTCTAAAGCAATGCGGAACAGTATGGTTATTATTACAACTGTAATTTTTCTCCCGGCCTACTACCTTCTTGAGCCGGTTATGGGAAACCATGGACTATGGCTGGCTATGATGCTCTTCATGGGGGCAAGGGGGATTTTTCTGAGTTTTTATGCAAGGAAGGCAGTGTTTGCACAAATTATACTCAATCGCAATGAATTTGCGAAGCAAGATTCTTGCAGATTGAGTTATACCGGGGCGCACAGGTATCCTCCGCCAGCCGGCGAATCGCAAACTGATTCAGCAACGGTATAATAAGCGCATTTCAGCATAATTTGCGTCTTCTATCTTTTCCTTTAACAGGAGGTTTTTTATTGAAACGGATAGAATTAAAGTCGTTGTTTCATTTTTTATGAATCATTTACTAAGACTGTAGGGGTAAAAGCAAGTTCGAGTGTCTTACGTATATTATTTAATATCTGTTTATGAAAAAGGTATGTACTTTAATCTGCTTAATTATTTTCAGTTGCCAGCTATCATTTTCCCAGGACTGGCAGTCCGTAAGAACAGGTGTAAGCCAGGTTTATTCAGGACCTGCGGATGTTTACATATACAATCTAAAGAGTATACGTATTGATACTTCCTATTCCCTGGATGGAGTCTCCCATTTAAAAAACCTTAGTTCAGTAGGAAGTGCTGATGGGAATTGCTTTTCTCCATTTGGAAACTCCTGGATAGGTAGAGAGGTAATTTCGTATCCAAACGGAGATAATTATTTTATTAATTACAATGAAGATTCATTGTTGATCAGGACTTTGGGCCTGATGGGTGAATCCTGGGTATTTCTCAGGAACCAGTTATTAAACCTCGAACTGCATGCTAATATCATGTCTGTGTCTGAAGACACCTTCCTGGGGATTACTGATTCAGTAAAAGTTATTGAATTGCAAGCATTTGATTTAACAGGAAATGCAAAAAGTCATGCATTAAACGGGACTCAGCTCATTTTGAGCAAACACTATGGATTAACCCGGCTTATTGAATTTTTTGCTAATCCACGTCAAACCTATTATTCTCCTGAGAAGATATACGACCTTGTAGGAATGACAGATCCCATACTTGGGATACAAAACCTTGAATATTCTCAAATATATAATTTCGAAATTGGAGATGAATTCCACACTCTTGCGGATGGTTATTATACCTCGGGTTCTGCCTGGGATTCTACCCAGAAAATTAGTTATGTGATTGATAAAGCCATAAGCGCATCTGGTGATTCTGTTACCTATACATTCTTTCACAAATGGAGAAATGTTTCATTTGTCGGACCGGAACTCTATTGGCTGAATTTCGGGCAGGATACTGCAATGATAACGTATTCATTTAGATCTGAAACAGCAATCCAGTTTTTGAAACTTCCGGGGGAAGCGATGGTTTTCCAATCCGGACCCACAGAAGCATATATTAAAGATGCAGCGCAAGGTTCTTCTCAATTGTATAACGGCCGGCAAATAAAGGAAGATCCCAGCGGCGGGAATGTTCATTATTTTGGAACCTGGGGAGATAGTTGTTTCCAGTATTATGCCTGGGGATATCCTGACCTGACTCATTTTGGCCAATATATTGAAGGATGCGGGGGACCTTACTGGTTTGAAACTGCCTATCATTTAGATAGGGAATATAAACTGGTCTATTTCAGGAAAGGCAGTGAAACATGGGGGAGTCCCTTTAATGATCAAACCTGGCTAGGTCAGGTGGAAATTCCGGCATCAATCGATAATATAAAAGTGTACCCCAACCCGGTTGTTGATAATCTTACTGTTGAAATTGCAAATCCAGGCAAAGAAGGTTGTTTGATATATATGATAACCTCATTACTGGGAAAAACTTCCTGCCAGGGCACGATCAATGAAATGAATTTCTCTATCCCGACTCGTGGGTTTGCACCAGGAATGTATGTTCTGAGAATATTTAAGGATGGACAGGCGATCGGACAAAGAAAGTTTGTCAAGCAATAATTCCGGATTAACCAAGGATTTTCAACTTGGCAAACCTGAGGAGTAGCTGTTTAAACCCTACCACCTCAAAAGCAATGCGCAACACTATGGTTATTATTACAACTGTAATTTTTCTCCCTGCATACTACCTTCTTGAGCCGGTTATATGAAACCATGGACTATGGCTGGCCATGATGCTCTTTATGGGAGCAAGGGGGATTTTTCTGACTGTCTTGTCAAAGAAAGCTGTAATAGTAAAATTATTCTGAAAGGAAGGAGAACCTTAATTATGCTAGTAAATTAGACAGTAAGTAAAAACATCTAAGAAACAGAAAGTATATAATCAAAAAATCAATTTGATAAAGATATTTGTCAGGGTAAAACAAGTTTCAAGGGGTTTACTTAAATTTGACTAAATCATTCGTAGATGAAGAGTATTTTTAGTTTCATTATTTTATTTATGATTTTCGGGAGCCGAATAAATGCACAGGACTGGCAGTGTATTCATGACAACTTCATTGCATATTATTATTCCACGGATGCTAAAACAACCTGGACGGTCAATATCGATTCTGTAGTCACGAAAGATAATTATAAATATTATTATAATTCTCCTATTATTAGATTAGAATATTCCTATTACGATTTTATTGGCAATTCTACTTCCTGTTATGATCCCTTTAGCCCGTCATGGATCGGAAATTCTATGTCAGCTGGGGATGCAGGGAACTTTTTCTTTAACAAGGCTGGTGATGGCATCAGGATTCGAACTGATAAGCATAAAAACGATTCCTGGATATGTTGCAGAATAACTGATACTACCCGACTATATGCAGAAGTGTCTTTGGAACAGGTAGATACAGTTTTGGGAATGGCTGATTCAGTTAAGTATATAACATTTCAGGCAAAGAACATAAACGGTGTACTGATATCACACCCACTGAACAACCAGGTATTTAAACTGAGTAAAAGCTTCGGAATGCTCACCTTATTCGATTTTTATACATTTCCTGAATATTTATCCACGCAGCCGGTTCATTTACTTTCAGGTATTTCAACATCCATTAAGGCTATCGGGACTCAAAATATAACGTATAGACAAGTATATTCCTTTGCACCAGGGGATGTATTTCATAGCTATTATGAACCTTACCATATGGAAATTACTGATCATGAAACCAGAAAAACTATCAGGATTATATTGGATTCATGCTGGAATTCAACAGGTGACACGGTAAAATACAAAGTTGCCAGGTTTATTAAGAGTGTCTGGCCTTCGGATAATATTCCAGTATATACTTATGATCTTATAACAGAGATATATAGCTTTATTTCAGAGACTGCTGAACAATTTGATAATAATCCAGGGCACACTTCAATTATCTATGATTCGGATGATACAGCAGCTTATTTTTACTATAATCAGTTTTGTGATTCAAAGTATAATAACCGTAGCACTAAAAATTTAGTTGGGTATTTCTATCCTGGTTCCATGTGTGGTGATACATTGGTTAATGGCAGTCGATTTGGGACCGAATATTCCTATTACATCGATGGATGCGGTGGAGAATATTATTCCCATAGATCTAAAATAGATCTCATACATTATAATGTAGCATATAACTATCTGGTCTATTTTAAAAAAGGATCAGAAACCTGGGGAACTCCTTTTGATACTTCAGATTGGGAAGAACATGGTTTAATGAATAACTATGATTCCGGCACAAAGTTATTTCTATACCCAAATCCTGCTGTAAATTCTATAACGGTCGCAATCCAGGGATACCAAAAAGGAGTTTACAGCCTGGAAATTGTTTCACTCCTTGGTATCAAACAGCTTAAAATTTATTTTGAAGCTGATGAGATGACAATTCCTGTTGGAAATCTAAAAAGGGGAATTTATCTCCTCAGGCTTTATAATGGAAATAAGCTTGTCTCACAAAAGAAACTGGTAAAAACCTAGTTTCAATGCAGTATTCTCAGCTTGGCAAATCGCAGTAATAACTGCTTAATTCCGACTCCATCAAATTTCACCGAGGCCTTTTTATTAGGTCCCGCGCCTTCCACACTCAAAACTTTTCCATTACCAAATGTGGCATGGTAAACACTCATACCAGCCTGTATGAGTTCAATATCATCACCATCTTGTGAAACCGGTGAGTGAGTTGATACAGGCGTATTACTCAGTTTTTTGAATCCTGGTCCGGGGGATGCTGGTTTCGGAGAAGGAGGAGGTGAAGAACTTTTTGGTTGAACCGGGGCGGCTGGCTTTCCAGGGATTTTTTGCTTGATTGTGCTTTTCCCGGGTTCCTCAGCAAGCCTGTTCCATTTGGTTTTTGTGGGTAATTCAAGAAATACTTCATCGATCTCATCGATAAACCGGCTTTTTTCTGCCATAGTCAGCTGGCCCCATCGGTATCGTGATTCTGCATACGAAAGGGTTACCTTTTTTTCAGCCCGGGTAAGGGCTACATAAAATAGCCGCCTTTCCTCCTCCAGATCTGCCCTTGATGAAATAGACATAAAGGAAGGGAAAAGATTCTCCTCCAGTCCGGTGATGAATACATAGGGATATTCGAGGCCTTTTGCCTGGTGAATGGTCATGAGTGAGACGCGATCGGTATCATTAGGGTCATCATTATCCTGATCGGTAATCAATGAGACCTCCTGCATGAATTCATCCAGGTATCTGACAGGAATGGCTTCTTCTTCAGGACCGGGTTCACGTTCAGTAAATTCCTGGACAGCATTCAGCAATGCTTCTATGTTCTCAAGCCTGCTTTGACCTTCAATGGTCTTATCTTCGTCCAGTTCTTTCAATAAGCCGGAAGCTTTGGAAATATACTCAGCAAGGTCAAAAGCATTTCGGGAGTGCAACTGCGCACCAAAGGCCTCAATCATGGTGCAAAAAGCCGAAATGGAAGCAGCAGTCTTGCCCGCAAATCCCATTGAATATGAATGATGGTTATTCAGGATTTCCCAGAGTGAACAATTATTCTGGCTTGCCTGGATCGCTATTTTCTGCATGCTGGTATCACCAATTCCCCTGTGAGGGTAATTAATTACCCTTCTCAGCGCCTCTTCATCATTACGATTAACAGCCAGTCTGAAATAGGCCAGCATATCTTTGATTTCCTTGCGGCTGTAAAAGGAGAGACCTCCATAAATCCGGTATGGAATGTTAAGCCTTCGAAGCGCTTCTTCAATGGAACGTGATTGGGCATTCGTGCGGTAAAGAACTACAAATGCATCATTTTTGAGGTATTGATTCATCTTGGTCTCAAAAATGGCATTGGCAACAAGGGTGCCTTCTTCACTATCACTGGTGGCTTTCAGAACTTTGATCAATGATCCTTCTTCGTTCTCTGTCCATACTTCCTTTTTGATCTGGTCTTTATTATTGGCTATTACCCCATTGGCAGCATTTACAATGGTCTGAGTTGACCTGTAATTCTGCTCCAGCTTATATAGTTTATACTCCGGGTAATCATTCTTGAAATTCAGGATATTCTGGATATTGGCACCACGGAAAGCATAGATACTTTGTGCATCATCACCAACCACACATATATTTTCAAACCTGGAAGCCAGTTTCTTTACAATAATATATTGTGAATAATTGGTGTCCTGGTATTCATCCACGAGTATGTACCTGAATTTATCCTGGTATTTATAAAGTATTTTATCATGGTCACGCAACAGGATATTGGTGTTGAATAACAGGTCATCAAAATCCATGGCTCCTGATCTGAAGAGTCGCGCCTGGTAGATGGCATAGATCTGGCCAATATGAGGTTTCCGGTTCTGACGGTCTTGCTCCATAATCTCCTGGTTATTGATGTAATCCTCAGCGGAAATCAGGTTGGACTTGGCAGCAGATATTCGTCCCAGTACAAAATTGGCAGGATATTCCTTAATATCCAGGTCCATCTCCTTAATAATGTTCTTTAGAAGGCTTTTGCTATCATCGGAATCATAGATCGTAAAACTGGAGGGATATCCCAGTAAGTGGCCATCAGCCCGTAATATCCTGGCAAAAACTGAATGGAACGTTCCCATCCATACATTCCTGGCTTCACTCCCTACAATACTGATAATCCTTTCTTTCATCTCCCTTGCTGCCTTATTGGTAAATGTCAGGCATAGGATATTGAAGGCATCAATTCCCTGGTCAATCAAATAGGCAACCCTATAGGTGAGCGCACGGGTTTTTCCTGAGCCGGCACCAGCTATAACCATTACCGGCCCAACGAGTTGCTCAACAGCTTTCCGTTGGGCATCATTTAATTCATCTAGTATTTTCCTGCTCACTCTTGGTTTTTCTTTGATTGTACAACCCACAAAAGTACAATTTAAGCCTGTTCAGCTAATGGGATTTTATCAACAGTGCCGTTTGAATCAGCATGAAGATATTTTCTATATTTACACAGTATCAATATTTACCGACCTATTTCCGGCATTCACCGAAATTGACTTTCGCCAATGGATGACCCGTTTTACTTTTGCTTCATTAATTTTAAAACATCGAAAAATGGAATACAATTATAATGAAACACAAGAAAAATCTGCTGCCCGGTTCAAAGGGAAAAGCGTTGTATTTGGCGTCCTGGTTATCCTGGCCGGCCTTTTACTTATGGCTCGTAATACCGGAGCATTGGAACCTTCTGTCAGCAGGATCATCTTTTCATGGGAGATGCTATTGATTGCTATTGGAGCCATTAACCTGTTCAGCAGGCACTCAATCTGGTCAGGTTTTATTCTGATGTCAATCGGAGTATTTTTCCTGTTAGTCAATTATTTCTCCCTCCCATTCACTCTATGGCATGTCTTCTGGCCTGTGCTGATCATCTTTGTTGGTCTCAGCATGATCTTCGGAGCGGTCAAGTTGAGGAAACATCATTTTTTCAAACAACCATCCACTGCCAATGAGGAAGTTTTTGAAGACTTCGCATTATTTGGTGGAGGGGAAAAGAAAATTCAATCACAATCATTCAGAGGGGGCAAAATCATCGCTGTTTTTGGGGGTTCTAAAATTGATCTCTCGCAATGTACCCTGGCACCAGGGACAAATATGATAGAAGTAGTTGCTGCTTTTGGAGGAACTTCCATAGTTTGCCCTGCCGATTGGAATGTGAAAGTGGAAGTATTCAATATCTTTGGTGGATATGCAGATAAAAGAAGCGTTTCACAGGTAGATATTAATAAAGTATTGATCATTAAGGGCGTAACCATATTCGGTGGAGGTGAGATAAGAAGTTTCTAAACTGATTGGCTAATTATTTCACTAAACTTTTAAATGCTTATCGATGATCAACCGATTTCTCTCCAGGAACTTATGGTTTTTCTATATTGTATTTTGGATAGCCCTTGCCGCTATCCAATTTGCATTGATAATAGAAAGGTTCGATTTTCCAATCTGGTTGAGTTTACTGGATTCCCTTGTTTTTAGCGTATTATTCGGGTTGATGGGTATTGGATTATGGTTCATGGTTCAGTTCTCTGGCAGAATGCAGCGCAACTGGCTGGAAACTATTATTTTTCATGTAACCGGTTCTGCATTTGCAATGCTTCTTTGGTTAGGATTAGGAACTTTCATTATGAAGTCTCTAGCTGATGATGAAGAAATTTACATCAATTTCCTGCTGCAATCGCTTACATTTCGCATTCTTGCCGGTATCCTGATCTATTTTCTTCAATTGGCAGTTTTTTACCTGATTCTCAGCTTTAAAGAGTTACAGGAACGAATGGAAAGGGAAGCATCCTTAACTTCAATGTTGCGGGAAGCAGAAATAAATACACTAAAAGCTCAGATCAAACCTCATTTTCTTTTCAATAGTTTAAATTCTGTCAGTGCTTTGACCCTAAAATCACCGGCTAAAGCCCAGGAAATGGTGATTAAACTTTCTGAATTTATGAGGTACTCACTTTCCATGTCAGAACAATCCATGAGTACCCTGAAGGCAGAACTGTACCATGCCAGCCTCTACCTTGATATTGAAAAGGTCAGGTTCAGCGATCGATTAAATGTAGAGGAAATCATTGCCCCTGATTGTGACAATTGGCCCCTGCCGGCAATGATCCTTCAACCTTTGCTTGAGAATGCCGTTAAACATGGAGTATATTCCCTTTCAGGACCTTCATCCATTCTATTAAACATCAGGTGTGAAAATGAATACCTCATCGTGAGTATAATGAATAGCTTTGACCCCGATACGCTGCCCAGGCGAGGCACAGGAACAGGCCTGGCGAATGTTACTAAAAGAATGACAGCCATATATAGCAGGCCGGACCTGATCACCATCGATAAAAAAGAAACAACTTTTGAGGTAGTATTAAAATTTCCCTCGATCACTTCCAATTAATTAACAACCAGGAATCATGTCAGTAAAAGTATTAATCATCGATGATGAGCCCCTTGCCAGAGACCTTGTCAGGAGTTACTTATCCAATCATTCTGAAATTGAAATACTTGGAGAGTGTGTGGATGGTTATGAGGCTTTAAAAAGTATTCAACAATGGAATCCGGACCTGGTATTCCTCGATATCCAGATGCCTAAACTTGACGGATTTGAATTATTGGAAGTTTTACCTCAAAAACCGGAAATCATTTTTACCACAGCATATGATCAGTTTGCCATCAAGGCATTCGAAATGAATGCAGTGGATTACCTGCTCAAACCTTTTGCAAAGGAAAGATTTGATGCAGCAGTAAATAAAGCCGTTCAGCGGATCAGCCAGGGCCAGGCAAACCAGGTTAGTCCTGTGGAAAAGCTAAAAGAACACCTGGAATCTGCTACTCAGATGGTGGAAAGGGTTGTTACCAGGTTGGGATCTAAAGTTACGGTTATTCCTGTCGACCGAATCTGGTATATTGAAGCGCAGGATGATTATGTGATGATCTATTCAGAATTAGGAAATCATCTGAAAGAAAAAACCATGAAGTTCTTTGAACAACATCTGCCCTCCAATAACTTCATTAGAATTCATAGAAGTTCTATCATCAATATATCTCAGATTGCCGCTGTTGATCAATATACAAAGGATACCCACTTAGTTACCCTCAAGTGTGGGGCTAAGCTTCGTGCCAGCGAAGAAGGCTACAAACGACTCAGGGTGTTTTTATAAACCGGGATAAATACTCTCGTAGATATACAGTCTCCTGATCCTTTCTAAAAACGGATTTTTCCTTGTCAACAAAACGATAATCAGATAATTGAGAATTCGGGTACTCATACAATAAGTTTATTTTGTCAATCTTGTAACTTATTTGCAGGCCCATTCGTTTTATTCTGATTGTTTAAATTACTAATAATACCTTCCCAACTGTATGATGAGCCGACTCCATACCAGTATTTTCCTCTTTGTTTTAGTCACCCTTCCATATCTCTCTTTTTCTCAGAAATCATATCAAACATCCCGCCTTTCCGGAAAACAACCGGAAATCGATGGGATGATCGATGAGGAATGCTGGAAGAGTGTTGAATGGGGGACAAATTTTACCCAAAGAGAACCCAATGATGGTCAATCGCCTTCACAAAATACTTCTTTCAGGATACTTTATGATGACAACAACCTTTATGTTGCAATAAGGGCATATGATTCAGTGCCATCAGAAATTGTTACCAGGCTGACCCGAAGGGATAATACAGATAGTGACTGGGTAGGAGTGATTGTTGACAGCTATGATGACAATCTTACGGGTTTTGGATTTGCTGTTACTGCCTCAGGTGTGAAAATGGACCTGATGATAACCAATGATGGGATGGATGATCCAACCTGGGATGCATTATGGCTCGCAAAAACAAAATTGGATGATAAGGGTTGGACAGCTGAATTTCGCATTCCCCTCACTCAACTCAGGTTTGGAAAGGCTGATGAATTATCATGGGGCTTAAATGTTTTCAGGTATATTTATCGCAAACAGGAAATGTCACTTTGGCAACCCATTGCGAGGAATGCTCCTGGATTTGTTAGCCTTTTCGGTACTTTAAATGGTTTGAAAGGAATTAAACCAAAGAAAGATATTGAAATATTACCTTATGCAGTTGTCAAAGCTGAGTATGATGAAAAGGAAGAAGGAAACCCCTTCGAAAAAGGCCATCAGTATGGCTCGGCGATAGGTGTAGATGGAAAGGTTTCCCTCACCAATGATATTACTCTCAACTTCACGGTTAACCCGGATTTTGGTCAAGTCGAAGCTGACCCCTCTGTTGTTAATCTTTCTGCTTTTGAATCCTATTTTTCCGAGAAAAGGCCCTTCTTTATCGAAGGTAAGAATATTTTCGACTATAGCCTTACAGGGGGTGATGGGGATGATACCCGGAATATCCTTTTCTATTCCAGGCGGATAGGTCGAGCACCGCATTACTCTCCTGATCTGGAAGATGGGGAATATGCTCAAATGCCTTCAACTACGCATATACTTGGTTCTTTCAAGGTTTCAGGAAAGACTCGGAACGGACTTTCCATTGGGGTTATGGAATCACTTACCCGTAAGGAACAGGCCACAATCGACCTGAATGGCGAGCGCAGAAAGGTTACTACCGAACCAATGACCAACTATTTTATCGCCAGGGTGCAGCAGGACTATAATAAAGGTACATCCAGCCTGGGTGGAATGGTAACAGCCACCAACAGGTCCATTCAATCCGATTACCTGAACTTCATGCCCAGGTCAGCCTATGCTGCTGGTTTGGATTATAACTATACCTGGAAAAATAAGACCTACTATTTCGACCTTAAATTTGTGGGAACCCGACTTGAAGGCAATAAGGAAGCAATCACTGAATTGCAGCAATCTTCAGCCCGTTACTACCAAAGTCCGGATAAGAATTATGTGAAACTTGATACAAATAGAACCAGCTTATCCGGCTACGCATTTACTTTTGATATTGGAAAATCCGGCAACGGACATTTTAATTATATGGCTTGGCTTACCTTGCGTTCACCTGGGGTTGATTTCAACGATGTCGGATATATGCGACAGGCCGATGAAGTTCAGCAGGTTGTTTGGATTGGATACAGGGAGTATAAACCCAAGAGACTCTTTAAATACTATGGACTCAATTTTAATGAGTATATAGGATGGAGCTTTGGAGGTCAATCCATCTACAAGGGTGCAAATGTTAATGGATTCGGACAATTCAACAACTACTGGAATATTGGGTCAGGGTTTAACATGGATGCCGAATCCCTGGATCGGTCACAACTCAGAGGCGGACCTGGACTCATGGTTCCCGGTGGTTACAATTACTGGATTGATTTATCCTCTGATGGCAGAAAGAAACTGAGCATGGGTGTGAATGCGTGGTTATACAGGGGATTTGAAGAATATACATCCATGAATGGGCTATCATTATCTGCTACCTTTAAACCCATTAATTCACTTTCAATCTCTTTGTCGCCGGATTACTCATGGGGGTTCAATGAATTGCAATATGTAACGGATTTAACTTATAATGAGTCCACAAGATTTATCCTTGCTCGTCTCGACCAACATTCATTTGGTGTATCGGTAAGACTAGATTATTCACTTACTCCTGACCTTTCTATTCAATATTATGGACAACCGTTCCTTTTCGCAGGGAACTATTCCAATTATAAACGGGTCATCAATGCAAAAGCCTCAGATTATGAAGATCGGTTTATCGACTTTACAGAAGGTGTTGAATTATTTGAAGGGGAAGATGAAAATGAATGGCAGGTTGATGAAAACAGGGATGGAAATGTGGATTATACATTTTCCGATGATGATTTCAATTTTATGCAATTCAGGTCGAACCTGGTAATGAGATGGGAATACAGGCCGGGTTCCTCATTATACCTGGTTTGGTCGCAAGGCAGAACCCAGGATGATACCCATGGGGACTTCGCATTCAGAAGGGATATGAATTACCTGTTTGATAAGCACCCCCAGGATATATTTTTGGTTAAAGTGTCGTATATGCTTGTATTCTGATTTCCATCTTTGATCAATTTTCATTCTGGAGTTATTGATATGACTATATTCGTGGAGTTGTTATCGATTATTGCCATATCTGAACTATCAATCACCCCATCCCCATTAACATCTACTGGAAACCTTCTGGGTTTAAGCAAATATAAGAAGAAAGAGCCGAGGCATGACGCAACCACTAAGTGTGTAACCAAATAGTTTGCAACCAGTAGGTTTCATGATAATAATGATTATATTTGCAATCAAAATAGTAAATAAATATGCAAATAGCTAATAGCCCGTTCATTTTCGGAAGGAAGGCGGTAGGAGATAATTTTACTGACAGAAAGGGTGAAACAGAGCGATTGATTTCCAATTTCCGAAATAAAGTAAATACTATTCTGATTTCACCCCGACGCTTGGGGAAGTCGTCGTTAGTGAAAAAAGCAGGTGATCAGTCAATTTCCAGCACATTGATTGTTATTCATCTGGATGCTTTTGGAATACGTGATGCAAATGAGTTTTATAAGGTTCTGGCAACCGAAGTCATAAGAAGTACTTCAGGTACTATTGAAACATGGATTGAGAATGCCAAACGATTCTTTTCGCGGATCACGCCTCGCTTCTCATTTGGTTCCGATCCTGTAAACTCATTTGAACTTTCATTTGACCTCGATTCAATAGAAAAAAATTATCAGGAAATACTTGATCTGCCAGAAAAAATTGCTTCTGAAAAGGATATTAAACTTGTGATATGTATTGATGAATTTCAGAATACAGCTCTTTTCAGCGATTCAGTTTTGTTTCATAAACGGCTCCGAACAGCCTGGCAAAATCATCAGTCTGTTACATATTGCATTTATGGGAGCAAATACCATATGATGTCAGCATTGTTCGAGAAACAGTCCATGCCATTTTACCGGTTCGGTGAAATTATTCACCTTGGTAAAATACCTGCTGATGATTGGGTAAAGTTTATTGCTAAAAGGTTTCGATCCACTAATAAGACAATTGATCTGTCATTGGCCCAATCCATTGCAGATACTGTAAAATGCCATTCATACTATGTACAACTATTGTCGCATCTTGTTTGGTTGCGTACTTCTGATGAGGCTAATGATGAAATCCTTACTATTGCTAAAGATGATATGATTGTTCAGAATGCGATGCTATACCAATATGAAACTGAAGCCCTTAGTGAAACACAGTTGAATTTCCTCAAAGCGGTGGCAACAGGTATAAAAGCCAATTTCAATAGCGGTCAGGTCATTCAACAATTCAGATTAGGCACTTCAGCCAATGTTAGTAAGGTAAAAAAAGTGCTGATTGATAAAGAGATCATTGACTTGTCTGGGCAAGGTGTGGAATTCCTTGATCCAGTCTATGAATTATGGTTTATCCGAAACATATTGAAACGAAAATAAAATTCAAATGACTGAAAAGTTGCAGGAAATAAGCGATTCGCTGGGTCGATATACTTTGTCATACCATTGAATGTCAGTACTTTTGTTAAATCAGGCATGGAGGAAGGTAGTAAAGCTCAGTATGACTGTGATGTACTGGAGTTTGTCTTCTTGTTGCATTGACAATGTCGGAATGCAAAATATTTAAAGTTTTTTCAACACTCCCTTGTTAATTAAAAATATTCGTGTAATTTTGCACCCTCAAAAAATGAGAACCCATCACTGGATAATCATTTATGATCGAGGGACTAAGGCTGGTACTGGTCCGGGAAACCTGAAAAAGTAAGACACCTATAGGTTTCAAAATACAACTTGGTTCGCTTCTGGCGGACAATTTACCCAAAGGTTGTGTTTGATGGTCTTACTTCTAAAGGTATATTCCCCTCTTAAACTGGCAAATTCCCTCCACGATTTCAGGTCGCGGCAATGTTTTTTTGTGTATTGACGCGACTTTCCGACAGGCTGAAATGGTGTTCATGTTTATTTTAAGTAACTGGTTAATAATTAAGAAATAAATTATACCTTTGCAGCCCTTTTTGGAAAAACAGAGCTGAAACCCCGAAAAATCAATAGTAACAATATGCCTACAATATCACAACTGGTTCGTAAAGGTCGTCAAAAATTGACGGATAAGAGCAAGTCACCGGCATTGGATTCATGTCCACAGCGTCGTGGTGTTTGCACCAGGGTATACACTACCACTCCCAAGAAACCTAATTCCGCAATGCGCAAGGTTGCCAGGGTTCGTTTAACCAATGGTAAGGAAGTGAATGCATATATTCCAGGTGAAGGTCATAATCTTCAGGAGCACTCGATCGTTATGATCCGCGGTGGTCGTGTAAAGGATCTCCCCGGAGTACGTTATCATATCATTCGCGGTGCACTGGATACATCCGGTGTAGATGGCCGCAACCAACGCAGGTCAAAATACGGAACCAAGCGTCCAAAGAAACAGGCAGCAAAGAAATAAATAAACTGATTCTTAAGAACGATAAGGATATCTTACAATGAGGAAATCAAAACCAAAAAAACGCGTCATCCTTCCTGACCCCAGGTTCAACGAAACAGTGGTGACAAAATTTGTGAATAATATTATGGAGCGTGGGAAAAAGAACCATGCCTATGAAATTTTTTACGATGCCGTTGATATCGTTACTGAAAAGATCAAGGAAGATGGACTTGAAGTATGGAAAAAAGCCTTAGCTAACGTTACTCCTAACGTTGAAGTTAGAAGTCGCCGTATTGGTGGTGCTACTTTCCAGATTCCTTCAGAAATCCGTCCTTCACGTAAACAATCAATTGGGATGAAAAACCTGATTTTGTTTGCTCGCAGACGTCATGAAAAATCAATGGCTAATAAATTGGCCAGTGAAATCATGGCTGCTTATAAAGAAGAAGGTGCCGCTTTCAAGAAAAAAGAAGATACTCATCGTATGGCCGAAGCTAACAAAGCTTTCTCCCATTTCAGATTCTAAATTAATACTACTCCGGATACTATCATGTCAGAAAAACTGAAATATACGCGTAACATCGGAATCATGGCCCACATTGATGCTGGGAAAACCACGACCACCGAGCGTATATTGTATTATACCGGTCGTAACTATAAACTAGGTGAAGTACATGATGGTACCGCTACTATGGACTGGATGATCCAGGAACAGGAACGCGGAATTACCATTACTTCTGCAGCTACTACAGTTAGTTGGGAATATAAGAACCAGGAATATCGTCTGAATATTATCGATACTCCGGGCCATGTTGATTTTACTGTTGAAGTAGAACGATCACTTCGGGTTCTCGATGGTGCCGTTGCAGTTTTTTGTGCTGTAGGTGGTGTTGAGCCTCAATCCGAAACTGTCTGGAAACAGGCTGATAAATATCTCGTCCCCCGTATTTGTTTCATCAATAAGATGGACCGTTCAGGGGCTGATTTTTTTAATGTAATAAACGAAATTAAGGAGAAACTGGGAGCTAATCCTATTCCTTTGCAGCTTCCTATTGGATCTGAGGATTCATTTCAGGGTGTAGTAGATCTTATTTCGAATAAAGCAATTGTTTGGGACGATGATTCCAAAGGAATGCATTATTTCGAAGGACCTGTGCCTGAGGATATGCTTGAAATAGTTGATGAGTATCGTACCATGCTGGTTGAAGGTTGTGCTGAAGAAGATGAAGCCCTCATGGAAAAATATTTCTCTGATCATAATTCAATCACAGAAGAGGAAATGCATGCGATTATTCGCAAAGCAACCCTCGAAATGCGCATTGTTCCCGTTGTTTGCGGTTCAGCTTTCAAAAATAAAGGTGTTCAGAATCTTCTGGATGCAATCGTTTCCTTCCTTCCAAATCCTTATGAACTTGCTGCTGTTACAGGAATCAATCCTGATACTGAAAAGGAAGAATCTCGTAAGCCGGATCCGGATGAACCTTTTGCTGCACTTGCATTCAAAATTGCTACCGATCCTTTTGTAGGCCGTATTGCTTTCTTCAGGGTCTATTCAGGTACTCTTGAATCAGGATCATATGTCCTGAATGCCGGTACCGGTAAGAAAGAAAGAATTTCCCGTATCTTCCAGATGCATGCCAATAAGCAGACTCCAATCAGTATGATTGAAGCAGGTGATATTGGTGCTGCAGTTGGATTCAAACAGATACGCACTGGCGATACGCTTTGTGATGAAAAGCACCCGATTGTTCTCGAATCCATGAGTTTCCCTGAGCCTGTTATCAGCATGGCTATCGAACCCAGGACACAGGATGATGTTGATAAACTGGATTCTGCCTTAGGCAAACTGGTTGAAGAAGATCCTACACTCACCGTTCGTACCGATACCGAAACAGGTCAGACGATCCTTTCAGGAATGGGCGAACTTCACCTCGATATTATTACAGACCGCCTGCGCAGGGAATTCAAGATTGAAATAAATCATGGAGCTCCTCAGGTAGCTTACCGCGAAGCTGTTGTTTCACTGGTTCACCATCGTGAAGTCTATAAGAAACAAAGTGGTGGCAGGGGTAAATTTGCAGATATTGAATTCGAACTCGGTCCTGCCGACGAAGGATTTAAAGGGCTGCAGTTTATCAATAATGTTCGTGGCGGTAATATTCCAAAGGAATTTATACCATCAATAGAAAAAGGTTTCAAAGCAGCAATGGTCAATGGCGTACTTGCCGGCTTTGCAGTGGAAAACCTTAAAGTAACCTTATTGGATGGATCTTTCCATACAGTAGATAGTGATTCATTGTCCTTTGAAATTTGCGCAAAAATCGCATTCAAGGAAGCAGCCAAAAAAGCTAAAAATGTATTACTTGAGCCTGTAATGAAAGTGGAAGTCAGTTGTCCGGATGATTACGTTGGAGATGTTACAGGTGACCTGAACAAACGCCGCGCAGTGCTGGAACATATTGATGCCAAAATTCGTTACCAGATCATAAGAGCCCGTGTTCCCCTTTCAGAAATGTTCGGATATGTAACTTCT
This sequence comes from Bacteroidales bacterium, assembly GCA_016707785.1. Lineage (NCBI taxonomy): Bacteria > Pseudomonadati > Bacteroidota > Bacteroidia > Bacteroidales > Bacteroidales bacterium. The sequence goes on from JADJGZ010000015.1 coordinate 42,201, forward strand.
TTACGAAGTGTCACATCCGGAAGAGGAACATCAAGTCTGGAGTTTTCACATTACCAGGAAACTCCAAAGGAAATAGCCGAAGCGGTTATTTTAAAAACCAGAGGATATTAATTCAGACAAAAATAAACGTTTAAAAGTTTACCAACGTGAACCAGAGGATTAGAATAAAGCTGAAATCATACGATCACAACCTGGTGGATAAATCAGCCGAAAAGATCGTGAAGACGGTGAAATTGACCGGAGCTATTGTTAATGGCCCGATTCCTCTTCCCACCGACAAGAAGATCTACACGGTACTACGCTCAACTTTCGTCAATAAAAAGTCGCGTGAGCAATTCCAGTTATGTACTTACAAAAGATTACTGGATATCTACAGCTCAACTGCAAAAACGATTGATGCATTGATGAAACTGGAACTGCCCAGCGGTGTTGAAGTTGAGATCAAGATCTGATGATAAGGAAGAAATAAGTTAAAAAAGTATTGAGTAAATAACACTAATACCTCGATATAATGTCAGGAATTATCGGTAAAAAAATAGGGATGACCAGTATATTCGATGCCAATGGCAAGAATATGGCTTGTACCGTGATCGAAGCGGGTCCCTGTGTTGTAACCCAGGTCAGGACCAAGGAAAAGGACGGCTATGAAGCTATCCAGTTGGCTTTCGACGATAAAAGTGAAAAACATGCTACCAAAGCTGAGATTGGCCACTTCAAAAAAGCTGGTATCTCTCCTAAAAGGGTGCTAATGGAGTTCACACGTTTTGAAGAAGACCACAAGAAGACTTTCGGTGATGTTCTTAAAGTGGATATTTTCGAAGAAGGAGAATTCATCGACGTAGTTGGAATCACTAAAGGAAAGGGTTTCCAGGGAGTTATCCGTCGCCATGGGTTCAGTGGAGTTGGTGGAGCAACACACGGCCAGCACAACCGCCTCAGGGCACCTGGTTCAGTAGGAGCATCTTCCTATCCAAGTAAAGTTTTCAAAGGAATGCGGATGGCAGGCCGTATGGGAAATGACAGGGTGAAATTGATCAACCTTCAGATTCTGAAGATTGTACCCGAAAAAAACCTGATCGTAGTTAAAGGTTCCGTTCCAGGACCAAGTGGTTCATATGTAATAGTTGAAAGATGGAGCTAACAGTATATAACATTAAAGGCGAAAAAACGGCCAGAACTGTTACTTTGAATGATGATATTTTCAATGTAACTCCTAATGATCACGCGATCTATCTGGATGCTAAACAATACCTTGCCAATCAACGTCAAGGCACTCACGACTCACTGGAGAAATCAACCATTAGCGGTAGTACCAAGAAGTTAAAAAAGCAAAAAGGTACAGGCGGTGCCAGGGCTGGTAGTATTAAGTCTCCCTTATTCAGAGGTGGAGCCAGGGTTTTTGGACCTCATCCCAGGGATTACAGTTTCAAGCTCAACAAAAAGCTAAAGAAACTTGCCAGGATGTCAGCATTGGCTTATAAAGCAAAAGAGAACAATATTGTTGTAATTGAGGATTTTACATTTGAAACCCCAAAGACCAAACAATTTTCAGCTGTCCTGACTGCATTGAAACTTACAGCCGGAAAAACACTTATGGTTTTTCCAGAAACTAATACCAATGTAGTTCTCTCTGCACGCAACCTTTCGAAGGCTTGGGTAACCAGGGTCAGCGAACTTAATACTTACGAAATTCTCCGTGCCAGTAACCTGGTAATTACTGAGAGTTCAGTAAGTGAAATTGAAAAGATTTTTGGCAATTAATAAACGGTAAGCATTAACTGATAAAAAATAAAGCGATGGGTATCATCATCAAGCCGATCATTACCGAGAAAATGACAGCCCAGGGCGAAACGCTGAACCGTTATGGTTTCATAGTGGACAAGCGTGCCAATAAGCTGCAGATCAAAAAGGCAGTCAAAGAATTGTACGGCGTTGTACCGGATGAGGTCAACACAATGAATTATGCCGGTAAGAATAAATCACGCTTTACCAAGAGTGGAGTGATCTCCGGTAAGACCAATTCATTTAAGAAGGCTATCGTAACTTTAGCCAAAGGCGAATCAATCGATTTTTACAGCAATATCTAACGAATAATGGCTCTCAAGAAATTCAAACCAACCACACCGGGTCAGCGCTTTAAAGTAGCGAGCGCGTTCGACGATATCACCACCTCGGTGCCAGAGAAGAGTTTACTCGAACCTCAAGGCAAATCAGGTGGCAGGAACAATGAGGGAAAAATGACCATGAGGTACATGGGTGGTGGTCATAAGCAACAATACCGCATCATTGATTTTAAACGCGATAAGGAAAATATTCCCGCTGTTGTTAAAACCATAGAATATGACCCTAACCGTACAGCCCGTATTGCTTTACTGCATTATGCCGATGGTGAGAAACGTTATATTGTAGCTCCTCATGGACTAAAGGTTGAACAGGAAATTATAGCTGGTAAAGGAGCTTCTCCCGAAATTGGCAACACACTATACCTTAGTGAAATTCCTTTCGGAACGATGATTCATAATATTGAACTTCGTCCTGGTCAGGGTGCAAAAATGGCTCGTAGTGCCGGTTCAGGTGCTCAGCTGATGTCACGCGACGGTAAGTTTGCCGTAGTTAAGATGCCTTCAGGTGAAACCAGGCTGATCCTTCAGTCTTGCAAAGCAACTATTGGTATTGTTTCTAATGGTGACCATAGTCTCGAATCATCAGGTAAAGCTGGTCGTTCCAGATGGCTGGGCCGCAGACCAAGAGTACGTGGTGTTGTTATGAATCCAGTGGATCACCCAATGGGTGGTGGTGAAGGCCGTGCAACCGGTGGACATCCACGTACACGTAAGGGTATGCCAGCTAAGGGATACAAGACACGTTCGAAAACCAAAGCTTCGAACAAATATATTATCGAAAGAAGGAAGAAGTAACCTAATAAATAAATTACCATGAGCCGTTCACTCAAAAAAGGGCCCTTCATAGAGTATAAACTGGAAAAGAAAATACTCGATCTGGTTGAAAATAAGAAGAAAGTCGTTATAAAGACCTGGTCGAGGGCATCAACCATCACACCAGACTTCGTTGGCCAAACAGTTGCCGTTCACAATGGTAACAAATTCATCCCGGTTTATGTAACCGAAAACATGGTAGGCCATAAATTAGGCGAATTTGCACCTACACGTATATTCAGAGGTCACGCCGGAAGTAATAAAGGTAAGAAGTAAATAAGAGCAAGCAACAATGGGAGCACGTAAACATAATACAGCTGAACAAAACAAAGAAGCGAAAAAGAAGCTCTATTTCGCAAAGCTGAACAATTGCCCGTCATCGCCTAGGAAAATGAGGCTCGTAGCTGAATTGATCAAAGGTAAAAATGTTGAACTGGCACTTAATATCCTTCAGCATACACCTAATTATGCTTCTGAGAAGCTTTTCAAACTGCTGAAATCAGCAATTGCTAACTGGCAGCAGAAGAATGAAGGTGTTCGCATGGAAGACAGCCACTTATTTGTGAGCCAGGTAATGGTTGATGAAGGAAGAATGCTGAAGAGGGTTCAACCTGCACCTCAAGGTCGTGCACACCGCATCCGCAAGCGTTCAAATCACGTAACAGTGATCATCGAAAGCCGCGTTAGTCAAGAAGAAACCAAAGTAGTAACCAAATAATCACAAAGCCTAATGGGAAATAAGACAAATCCGATCGGCAACAGGTTAGGAATCATCAAAGGATGGGATTCGAACTGGTACGGAGGCAAGAAATTTGAGAATAAGCTTGTTGAAGACGATAAGATCCGCAAGTACCTGAATGCCCGTCTGGCAAAAGCCGGGATTTCACGAATCATCATTGAGCGTACTCTCAAACTGGTTACGGTTACCATTAATACAGCCCGTCCCGGTATCATTATCGGTAAAGCAGGTCAGGAAGTTGATAAACTAAAGGAAGAGCTCAAGAAACTCACAGGAAAAGAAGTTCAGATTAATATCTCTGAAATTAAACGTCCTGAGCTTGATGCGATCATCGTTGGCAATGCAATTGCAAAGCAGATTGAAGGACGTATCTCTTATCGTCGGGCTATCAAAACTGCCATGGCATCAGCCATCAGGATTGGTGCTGAAGGTATTAAAGTTCAGATCTCTGGTCGTTTAGGCGGAGCTGAAATGGCACGCCGTGAGCAATTCAAAGAAGGACGTATTCCTTTGCATACACTCAGGGCAGATATTGATTATGCAATTGCAGAAGCACATACTACCTATGGACGTATCGGTGTTAAAACCTTTATCTGCAAGGGTGAGATTTATGGAAAAGTGGACCTCGTTCCTGGAACTGAAAATGTTATCAAGGACAAGGCTCCTGCAAGTCAGGGTGGAAGGCCTAACAAACCAGGCCGTTCAGATGATCGCAGGGGTGGTGGAAACCGTCCGCGTGGAAAGAAATAATTGGTAAATAGAAGTCTAATCATCATATTCAGTAATAGCGATGTTACAGCCTAAAAGAACAAAATTCCGGAAGCAGCAGAAGGGTAAAATGAAAGGCAATGCCAAACGAGGATCAGAATTGGCATTTGGATCTTTTGGAATCAAGACCCTCGAAGAGACCTGGCTTACAGGAAGGCAGATCGAAGCAGCCCGTCAGGCAATCACCCGTCACATGAAACGTGAAGGTCAGCTCTGGATCAGGGTATTCCCCGATAAACCTGTTACTAAGAAACCTGCAGAGGTGCGTATGGGTAAGGGTAAGGGAGCTCCTGAATATTTCGTTGCCCGTATCACTCCTGGTCGTCTGCTTTTTGAAATTGAAGGAGTAACAGCAGAAGTAGCTAAAGAAGCTATGAGGCTAGGAGCACAGAAATTGCCTGTAATGACTAAGTTCGTTACTCGCAGGGATTATGTGGAAGAGTTGGCATAAGGAATGCGCTGAAAAAGAAGAAAGTTGCTAATCGTACAATAAACGTAAAATGAAACAGGAAGTTATCCGTGAACTGTCGACTCCCGAGCTAATGGAAAGGCTTGAGGACGAACGCATTCAGCTTAGCAGGCTTAAAATGAACCATGCTATTTCTCCTCTCGAGAACCCCAACAAAATTAAAGCATACCGTAAAACTGTTGCCAGGTTAACTACTGAAGTTACAAGGCGTCAGAATGAAGCGGCCGGCGCAACCAAGCCAAATAACAAGTAATTCGCTTAGCAATGGAAGAAAGAAACCTTAGAAAAGAAAAAGTTGGTGTTGTCATCAGCAACAAGATGGAGAAATCCATTGTTGTCCAGGTTGAAAGGCGTGTAAAACACCCGAAATACGGAAAGTTCGTAAAGAAAACTTCCACTTTCGCAGCTCATGATGAAAAGAATGATTGTGGTATTGGAGATACAGTTCGTATTTCTGAAACCCGTCCTCTGAGCAAGACAAAATGTTGGAGATTAGTTGAAATTATTGAAAGAGCTAAATAATTATGATACAGCAGGAATCAAGACTAACAGTTGCCGATAACAGTGGTGCTAAAGAAGTTCTTTGCATCCGGGTGCTTGGTGGAACACGCAAGCATTATGCCTCTGTGGGTGATAAAATCATCGTTTCGGTGAAAAATGCCCTTCCTTCCGGCAATATTAAAAAAGGTACTGTTGCAAAAGCAGTAGTAGTCCGCACCAAGAAAGAGATACGTCGTGTAGATGGTTCCTACATCCGTTTCGATGACAATGCTGTGGTCCTCCTGAATAACGGCGGTGAAATGATCGGAACCCGTATTTTCGGACCGGTTGCCAGGGAACTCAGGGAAAAACAGTATATGAAGATTGTTTCACTTGCACCCGAAGTGCTTTAATCAATAAGGAATACAGAATATGAAACTTCATATCAGAAAAGGTGACAATGTGATGGTCATCGCGGGCGATTCAAAAGGCCGCACAGGAAAGGTACTGGAAGTGGAAGTTGAGAAATACAGGGCCATCGTTGAAAACGTGAACCTGGCAACCAAACATACCAAACCTAATGCCAAGAATACTAAAGGCGGTTTGGTAAAACAGGAAATGCCTATCCACATTTCTAACCTTATGTTGGTTGATGCCAGTGGTAAACCAACACGCGTCGGGAGAAAAACCGATCCTAAATCCAATAAAAGTGTACGTGTTTCAAAAAAATCGGGGGAGGTAATTAAATAATGAACTACTCAGCACGTCTTAAAGAGAAGTACTATACAGAAGTGGTTCCTGCTTTAAAGGAGCAATTTCAGTACAAAAACACCATGCAGGTCCCTAGACTTGTAAAGATCAGTCTTAACCAGGGATTGGGATCAGCCATCGCTGATAAAAAACTGATTGAAGCCGGCATCACAGAGATGTCTTCTATTGCTGGTCAAAGAGCGGTTTCAACAAAATCAAGGAAAGACATTTCCAACTTCAAACTTCGTAAAGCCATGCCAATTGGTGTGAGAGTAACTTTACGTGGTGAAAGAATGTATGAATTCCTTGACCGTCTGATATCTGTTGCCATTCCACGTGTTCGTGACTTCCGTGGGATCAATGAAAAGGGTTTCGATGGACGTGGTAACTTTACAATGGGTATCACAGAGCAGATCATTTTCCCAGAAATCCTGATTGATAAAGTAATGAAGATCAATGGTATGGACATCACTTTTGTGACTACTGCCCGTACCGATAAAGAATGTCTTGCTTTATTAAAAGAATTCGGAATTCCATTTAAGAAATAACAACTAAACCATGGCAAAAGAATCCATCAAGGCTAGAGAAGTAAAAAGGCAAAAAATGGTTGCTAAATATGCTGCCAAGAGAGCTGCCCTGAAAGCTGCCGGCGATTATGTTGGTCTTCAGAAACTTCCAAAAAATGCTTCCCCGGTTCGCCTCCACAATCGTTGTAAGATTACCGGCAGACCAAAAGGATATATGAGGCAGTTTGGAATTTCACGTATCAACTTCCGTTTTATGGCTCTCGACGGCTTAATTCCGGGAGTAACCAAATCAAGCTGGTAATAAAGTAGAAAAAACAAATACCATATATTCAAAATGATCACAGATCCGATTGCAGATTATCTTACAAGAATAAGGAATGCCGTGATGGCCAACCATAGGGTTGTTGAAATTCCTGCATCTAATCTCAAGAAGGAAATAACCAAAATCCTTTTCGACATGGGGTATATCCTGAATTATAAATTCGAGGATGAATCCAAGCCCGGGCTTATTAAAATAGCCTTGAAGTATCACCCTATCACCAAGCAATCTGCAATTACGCAGATTGAAAGAGTGAGCAAACCTGGCCTTCGCAGGTATGTGGGAGTTGAAGAACTTCCCCGCGTACTGAATGGCCTGGGAGTCGCTATTGTTTCGACTTCTCATGGTTTGATGACGGATAAGGAAGCCCGGACAAAGGGTGTGGGTGGCGAAGTTATTTGTTACGTTAGCTAATAAGGAGGACAGAAGCATGTCGAGAATAGGAAAACGGCCGATTGCCATTCCGTCCGGAGTACAGATAACCGTGTCGGATAAAAATTTAGTTACAATTAAAGGTAAAAAGGGACAACTTGTACAACAGGTTGATCCGGATATCATCATCAAGGTAGAAGGTACTGAATTATTGGTTCAACGCCCTACTGACCAGCAAAAGCATCGCGCATTACATGGATTGTACCGCTCCCTGCTTGCTAATATGGTTACTGGTGTTCACGACGGTTTTACCGTAGTACAGGAACTTGTTGGTGTTGGTTACAAAGCTGCTGCTACCGGACAAATCCTTGAACTTTCTCTTGGGTATTCACATAATATCGTTTTTGAATTACCTGCAGAAATACAGATCACTACCGTAACTGAGAGAAGTAAGAATCCTACCATCACAATGGTAAGTCATGATAAACAGCTCCTCGGACAGGTAGCCGCCAAAATCAGGTCACTCAGGAAACCTGAACCTTATAAAGGTAAGGGTATCAAGTTCCAGGGTGAAATACTCAAACGCAAGGCTGGAAAGTCAGCATCTGATAAATAATAATTGAGAACAGAATAATACCATCAAGCGATGTCTTTTAAGGTAGATAAAGAATACAGGCGGTCAAAAATCAAGCAGAGAGTCCGCAAGAGAATTTCAGGTACTGCTGAACGTCCCCGGATGACAGTTTTCCGTAGCAATAAGGAAATCTATGTTCAATTGATTGATGATCTTTCAGGTAAAACCCTGGTTGCAGCGTCTTCTCGCGACAAAGGGGTTGCGGAGAGTAAAATGACAAAAACCGAGCAAGCCAAAGTTGTTGGTAAGCTGGCCGCTGAACGTGCAGCAGAAGCAGGCATTCAGACAGTTGTTTTCGACCGTAATGGTTATTTATATCATGGTAGGATTAAGGCATTAGCCGATTCAGCCAGAGAAGGTGGCATCAAATTCTAATCAACGATCATGGCAAACGTTAATATAAAAAGAGTAAAATCGAGCGAAATCGAATTCAAGGACAGGCTCGTCGCCATACAGCGCGTTACTAAGGTTACCAAAGGGGGCCGTACTTTCAGCTTTTCTGCCATTGTTGTGGTTGGAAATGAAAGTGGTGTTGTTGGTTATGGTTTAGGTAAGGCAAAGGAAGTGCAGGCTGCAATCACTAAAGGGATTGAAGATGCAAAGAAGAATCTGATTCGGGTTCCTGTGCTTAAATCTACCATTCCTCATGAACAATATGGTAAATATGGTGGAGCTTTAGTATTCCTGAAACCTGCCGCTCCCGGTACTGGCGTAATCGCCGGTGGTGCTATGCGCGCTGTACTGGAAAGTGTTGGAGTAAAGGATGTACTTGCCAAATCAAAAGGATCATCAAATCCTCACTCTGTAGTAAAAGCTACAATTGATGCACTAGTTCAGATGAAAGATCCTTATACCATTGCTCAACTTCGCGGCATCAGCCTTGACAAGGTATTCAATGGTTAATCGATAAAAAGGAACCACGATGAAAACAGTAAGAATTACACAGGTAAAGAGTGGCATCAAACAGCCGGAACGTCAGAAAAGAACCCTGAAAGCTTTAGGCATTTCAAAATTGGGCCGCCCTGTTGATATAGAAGCTACACCACAGGTTGAAGGCATGATAAAAGCCGTAAGTCACCTGCTCAAAGTAGAAGAAATCTAATTGTAAACTATCAAAAGAAAAATATTAACCATGGATCTTAGTAATCTAAAACCCGCTACTGGTTCAGTCAAGACAAATAAACGTCTTGGACGTGGACAGGGCTCCGGCCGTGGAGGAACATCTACTCGTGGTCACAAGGGAGCCAAGTCTCGTTCTGGCTACAGCCGCAAGATCGGATTTGAAGGAGGTCAGATGCCTCTCTATCGTAGAGTTCCGAAATCAGGCTTTAAGAATATCAACAGGGTGGAATATAGTGGCATCAATATCGATGTTGTCCAGAAACTTGCTGAAGAAAAAGGTCTTACTGTAATTAGTCCGGAAGTACTGATTGAGAATGGTCTTCTTGCCAAAAGAGATTTATTGAAGGTATTGGGACGCGGAGAGTTAAAGCTAAAGCTGGATATTACCGCCCATGCATTTTCTGCTAAGGCAATACAAGCAATTGAATCAGTTGGTGGAACAGCAACAAAAATCGAACGTTAATGAAACGCTTCATACAGACATTACGCAACATCTATAAAATCGAAGAACTCCGCAAAAGGATCTTCTATACAATCGGTATTATTGCCTTGTATCGTTTAGGTTCGTATGTGGTACTTCCCGGTGTTGACCCAAGTCAATTGGCAACCTTGCAGAATCAAGGTTCACAAGGACTGTTAGGACTTCTGAATATGTTTTCAGGAGGTGCCTTCAGCAATGCCTCTATCTTTGCCCTGGGTATCATGCCATACATTTCTGCTTCTATTGTTGTTCAGTTGTTGGGGATGGCTATTCCTTACTTCCAGAAACTTCAGAAAGAAGGAGAAAGCGGTCGTAAAAAGATTAACCAGATCACCAGGTATCTTACTGTTATCATCACTGCTTTGCAGGCTCCAGCCTATATTGCTAACCTGATCTCACAATTACCCGCAGAAGCGATCTCACCTTTTGATCCTAATGTAACCACTCCTTCAGGATTCTTCTGGTTCTCTTCAGTTGTCATTCTTGTTGCCGGTACCATGTTCGTAATGTGGTTAGGTGAAAAGATTACTGATAAGGGCCTTGGAAACGGTATTTCACTTATCATCATGGTTGGTATTATGGCCAGGTTACCTTTCGCTTTATTCAGCGAATTCCTCTCCCGCATGGAGATGAAGGGTGGTGGTCTTGTATTCTTCATTGTTGAATTGGTTATACTGGTCCTGGTTATTTTACTCTGTATCCTGCTCGTTCAGGGAACACGTAAAATTCCTGTTCAATATGCAAAAAGAATTGTGGGTAACAAACAATATGGTGGCGTTCGACAGTACATTCCACTTAAGGTGAATGCTGCTGGTGTAATGCCTATCATCTTTGCCCAGGCAATTATGTTTCTTCCACTAACACTTGCTGGTTTTGCAGAAAGTGAAAGCCTGAGAGGTTTTGCTGCAGCATTTACCAACATCAATGGGTTATGGTATAACCTTACTTACGCTATAATGATCATTGTTTTTACTTATTTCTATACAGCTATTACGGTTAATCCTAATCAAATGGCTGAGGATATGAAAAAGAACAATGGTTTTATTCCTGGAGTGAAACCAGGTAAAAAGACTGCTGATTTCATTGATTCAGTAATGTCACGTATTACTTTCCCCGGTTCTTTATTCCTTGCGCTTGTGGCAATTATGCCTGCTCTTGTGAGTCTGATGGGTGTAAGTAATCAATTTGCACAGTTTTACGGTGGAACTTCTCTGTTAATTTTGGTAGGAGTTGTGCTTGATACATTACAACAGATTGAAAGTCACCTGTTGATGCGTCATTATGAAGGCTTGACAAAATCAGGCAGGATTAAAGGCCGTTCAGCTGGAGTTGCTGCTTACTAGATGAAGTCTGAAACAGGGAGGAAGAATGGCCCAGGTTAAGACAGATATTGAAATAGAAAAAATACGTAAGAGTTCTTTACTTGTTGGAAAAACGATTGCTGAAGTAGCTCGCCATATGCGGCCAGGGATTTCAACTATCGAACTGGATAAGATCGCTGAGACTTTTATTCGCGACAATGGTGCATTACCAGCGTTTAAAGGTTACCACGGTTTCCCTGCCACTCTTTGCATATCAGTAAATGAAGTGGTGGTACACGGTATACCGGGTAAAAGGGAATTGAAGGAAGGAGATCTCGTCTCAATTGATTGTGGAACTATCATTGATGGTTATTATGGTGATTCTGCATTCTCGTTCGGAATAGGTGAAATTGCTGAAGACATCAGGTTACTGATGGAGAGGACTAAAGAATCATTGAACCGGGCAGTTTTGGCTGCATGTGCAGGAAAGCGAATCGGTGATATTGGTTTTGAAGTTCAGTCGTATGTGGAATCCTTTGGATATGGTGTGGTTCGCGACCTTGTGGGTCATGGACTTGGGACCAGCCTCCATGAAAAACCTGAAGTACCAAACTTCGGGAAAAGAGGAACAGGTACGAAGTTGGAAGAAGGAATGGTGATCTGTATTGAACCGATGATCAATCTCGGAACCAGGGTAGTAATCCAGGAACGCGATGGTTGGACAATCAGAACAGCAGATATGAAACCTTCAGCTCATTTTGAGCATGCAATTGTAATCGGGAAAGAGAAGGCTGATAAACTCTCCAGTTTTGAAGAAATTGAACAGGTAAGTAATCAGAACATCTATATAATAAAGTAGCAAATGGCCAAACAATTGGTAATTGAGCAGGATGGTGTGGTGAGGGAGTCATTGGGAAATGCCATGTTCCGGGTAGAATTGGAAAATGGACACATGATTACAGCCCACATTTCTGGAAAAATGAGAATGCATTACATAAAAATATTACCTGGTGACAAAGTGAAGATTGAAATGTCGCCCTATGACCTGAGTAAAGGAAGGATTATCTTCAGATATAAATAAGTAACCTAACGAAAATAATAGATACAAGCAATGAAAGTCAGAGCATCCGTAAAAAAAAGAACCCCAGATTGCAAAATCGTGCGGAGAAAAGGGAGAATCTATATTATCAATAAGAAGAACCCTAAGTACAAGCAAAGACAAGGTTAATCATTGTGAAATTTCAAAAGCAGTAAAAAGATATGGCACGTATTGCTGGTATTGACTTACCGAAAAATAAAATAGGTGAAGTAGGCCTAACCTACGTTTATGGAATAGGCCGTCCATCTGCACAGAAAATTCTTAATGAAGCCGGAGTGGCTTTGAATAAGAAGGTTCAGGACTGGACTGATGATGAACAGAACAAGATACGTACAATCATCAATGACCAATATAAGGTTGAAGGTGCATTACGTTCCGAAACTCAGCTCAATATCAAGCGTTTAATGGATATTGGTTGTTATCGTGGGATTCGTCATCGTCTTGGTTTGCCACTACGCGGACAAAGTACGAAGAACAATGCCCGTACCCGTAAAGGGCGTAAAAAGACAGTTGCTAATAAGAAGAAAGCAACCAAAGGTTAATAAGTAACGAAACAACGTTGAAATAAATTCACTATGGCAAAGACCACCAAAGTTTCAAAGAAAAAAGTCGTAAAGGTTGACGCTATCGGAAGGGCATATATCTTTGCTTCTTTTAATAACATTATCATTTCACTGACCAATAGTGCCGGGCAAGTTATTTCCTGGGCTTCGGCAGGGAAAATGGGCTTCAGAGGTTCAAAAAAGAATACTCCATATGCTGCCCAGATGGCTGCAACAGATTGTGCAAAAGTTGCATATGACCTAGGACTGCGTAAAGTAAAGGTTTTCGTTAAAGGACCCGGTTCAGGACGCGAATCTGCAATCCGTACTTTACATACAGCCGGAATTGAAGTGACAGAGATTTTTGATATTACTCCTCTGCCACATAACGGATGCCGTCCTCCCAAACGCAGAAGGGTATAATGATCTCAATGAAACTTGGGGAAGAAAAATAACAGTTAAATCATCATAATAATTAGGCTTTATGGCAAGATACATTGGTCCCAAGTCTAGGATAGCAAGGAAATTCAAGGAAGCTATCTATGGCCCCGACCGTTCTTTCGAAAAGAAAAACTATCCTCCCGGACAACACGGACAAAGCAAACGCAGAAAGAAAGTTTCTGAATATGGTGTTCAGTTGAACGAAAAACAAAAAGCAAAATATACTTATGGTATTCTCGAGAAACAGTTCAAGAATACCTTCCTAAGGGCTTCTGCTAAGAGTGGAGTAACAGGTGTTATCCTTCTTCAATTAATTGAAGCACGTCTGGATAATGTAGTTTTCCGCCTCGGAATTGCACCTACCCGTGATGCTGCACGTCAGTTAGTTGGACATTGCCATATTACTGTAAATGGTAAAGTGATCAATGTTCCTTCCTATGAAGTAAACAAAGGCGATGTAGTTGGTGTCAGGGAACGTTCAAAATCACTTGAAGTTATCGTTAATTCACTCACCGGAAGGTCACATCGTTTCTCTTGGCTCGAATGGGATGAAGCCAGCATGAGTGGGAAGTTCCTTAATTTCCCCGAACGTGATGAAATCCCAGAAAACATTAAGGAACAACTTATCGTTGAATTGTATTCGAAGTAATCGTTTATCTTGCAACAATCAACCAAGAAAGGATATTTATGGCCATTTTAGCATTCCAGAAGCCTGATAAGGTTATTATGATACAAGCCGACGAGTTCGACGGTATCTTTGAATTCCGTCCTCTCGAGCCAGGTTTTGGTATCACTATCGGTAATGCTTTGCGCAGGATACTTCTTTCATCGCTTGAAGGATATGCCATTACTGGTATACGTATTGATGGAGTAGATCATGAGTTCTCCTCTATCAAGGGCGTTGTGGAAGATGTTACCGATATAGTTCTTAACCTTAAAAAGGTTCGCTTCCGTAAGCAAATTGAATCGGAAGAAAGTGAGAAAGTAAATTTCTCAATTACAGGCAAAGATGTCGTTACAGCAGGTGACATCGCCAAACACCTCTCTATATTTCAGGTGCTGAACCCGGAAGTTGTGATTTGTCACATGGAATCTTCTGTGAAGCTGAATATGGAAGTAAGTATCAATAAGGGTAGGGGATATGTACCGGCAGAAGAAAACAAAGTGCCTACAGCATTACTTGGAACAATTGCCATTGATTCTATCCATACTCCTATTAAAAATGTGAAGTATAATATCGAGAATTTCCGCGTTGAACAAAAAACCGACTACGAAAAACTCGTTCTTGAGATTAAGACTGATGGTTCAATCCATCCAAAGGAAGCTCTCAAAGAAGCAGCCAGGATTTTAATTCATCACTTTATGTTATTCAGTGATGAGAAAATTACCCTGGATACTGAAGAGAAAGCTGTTGCTGAAGAGTTTGATGAAAATACCCTTCACATCCGTCAGTTGCTCAAAACCAAGCTGGTCGATATGGACCTCTCCGTTCGTGCTCTCAATTGTTTGAAAGCAGCTGACGTGGAAACCCTTGGCGACCTTGTATCATTCAATAAGAATGACTTGCTGAAATTCAGGAACTTTGGAAAGAAATCACTTACTGAACTTGAAGAGTTGGTGAAATCAAAGAACCTTGAATTCGGGATGAATACCGCTAAGTATAAATTAGATAAGGAATAAGCGAAATGAGACATCAAAAAGCAGTTAACCACCTGGGTAGAACAAGCGCTCACCGCAAAGCAATGCTCGCCAATATGGGCAGTTCTTTGATCATGCACAAGCGCATCACCACCACCCTCGCTAAGGCTAAGGCACTCCGTTCATATATTGAACCACTGATTACAAGAGCCAAGGAAGATTCAACTCCCAGCCGTCGTTTAGTATTTAGTTATCTTCAGGATAAAGAAGCTGTTACAGAACTCTTCCGTGAGGTTTCCGTTAAGGTAGCCAATCGCCCTGGTGGATATACCAGAATCCTGAAAACAGGCTTCCGCCTTGGTGATAATGCCGATATGTGTATCATTGAGCTGGTTGACTACAACCAGGCAATGCTGGAGGCTAAAGAAGCTGCTCCAAAGAAAGCTACACGTCGCCGCCGTTCCACCGGTAAGAAAGCTGAAACAACAACTGAAGTAGAAGCAAAACCAAAAACCTCTAAAGCAAAAGATAAAGCTGAAGTAGTAGAAGAAAAAGTGGAAACCAAAGTTGCTGAAAAGGAAGTTGAAACTCCGGTAGCTGAAAACATTGAAGAAGCTCCTGATGAAACAACTGGTGAAGATACCGAGAACAAACAATAATATGTAATTGTATTATAAAAGGATAAGGTGAAGAATTCTTCACTTTATCCTTTTCGCTTGTCAGAACATTTAGTTATTTTAAATTAACAATATGTTCATTTGTTGTAAACATCAAAATCCTATTATCAACCAGTTAAAGGCGCTGTATAATAAATAGCTATTCTTAGGTATACTGACAACCTTTTCTTGTTGACATAATTAAATAATTTAAAACTTTAAACATGAGCCAGATTGTAAACATTACAGCCCGCCAGATCCTTGATTCTCGCGGAAATCCAACAGTTGAAGTTGACGTATATACCTCCAATGGTATTATGGGACGTGCTGCCGTACCATCAGGCGCTTCCACAGGTGTGCACGAAGCCTGCGAATTACGTGATGACGATAAAAGTACCTACCTTGGAAAAGGAGTTTTAAAAGCAGTTCAGAATGTAAATAAAACTATCGCTGAAGAACTCAAGGGTGCGTTTATTTCGGAACAGAACGAAATCGACCGTCGAATGATTGAATTGGATGGTACACCAAATAAATCAAATTTAGGAGCTAATGCAATTCTTGGAGTTTCTCTGGCTGTTGCAAATGCAGCTGCCCAGGAATCCAGCCAGTTCCTTTATCGTTATGTTGGGGGAGTTAATGCCAATACCCTCCCTATCCCAATGATGAATATCATCAACGGTGGTTCTCATGCCGATAATAGTATCGATTTTCAGGAATTTATGATCATGCCTGTTGGAGCTCCAACATTTGCCGAAGCTCTCCGTATGGGAGCCGAAGTTTTTCACAGCCTGAAATCTGTTCTTAAAAAATCTGGTTATTCGACTAATGTAGGTGATGAAGGCGGTTTCGCACCAAACCTTAAGAGCAATGAAGAAGCAATTACTGTTATTCTTCAAGCCATTGAAAAAGCAGGTTACAAACCCGGACAGGATGTTTATATCTCCCTCGATCCAGCTTCAAGTGAATACTATCTCCCCGAAGAAAAAGTATATCACCTTCATAAATCAACCGGCGATAAACTGACCTCTTCACAAATGGTTGATTATTGGAATAACTGGATCCAGAAATATCCTATTATTTCAATTGAAGACGGTATGGCAGAAGACGATTGGGACGGTTGGAAACTGATGACCGACACCATGGGTAAGAAAATCCAACTCGTTGGTGATGACCTTTTTGTTACTAATACCAAACGCCTCCAAATGGGTATTGATAAAGGCGTTGCTAATTCCATTCTGGTAAAGGTGAACCAAATCGGGACACTTACTGAAACCATTGAAGCTGTTACCTTAGCCTATCGTAACTCTTACACAGCAGTGATGAGCCATCGTTCAGGTGAAACGGAAGATACTACGATTGCCGACCTGGCAGTTGCACTTAACACTGGTCTTATCAAGACCGGTTCAGCCAGTCGTACCGATCGTATCTGTAAATACAACCAGTTACTCAGGATTGAAGAAATCCTTGGCAGCTCCGCAAAATACCTTGGCAAAGACTTCAAGTACGCACGATAACTGGTAAAAGGGAAGCCTCTTTCCTGATAAAATACCAAAAACACCCCCTGCAGAGGTTCTCAATTCTGGACTGCTGCAGGGGGTAACTTTTCTTCAGATACAGACAATTTAAATAAGAGTTGTATTTTTGAATAAAATCCATTTTGTGAAAATTGCCACTAAAGAATCAGAAAAATTAAGTTCAAGTACCCGGGTTGAGAACCAAACCTGGTTTAAAGGTGTCAATCCCGGCCTGATTCTTTCGGGAAGCCTGCTATTGATAGCTGTTGTAACATGGTTTACTTATCATTCCTCATTGTGGAATGGGTTTGTTAACTATGACGACAACCTGTATATCTATGAAAACAGTGATATCCGGAATTTATCCTGGAACAATATCCTGGGTTTCTTTAAAGGGAATATTGGGCAGTATCCTCCACTTACCATGATTGCCTTTTCATTGATTTATCATTTCATAGGTCCTGAACCAACCTCTTTTCATGTGGTAAGTTTGGTATTACATGTTTTCAATAGCCTGCTCGTATTTTTATTTATCTATCACTTTGACCGCAAGGTTCTTGCCGCACTTGTTTCTGGATTGTTATTCGGGCTTCATCCCATGCACGTAGAGTCGGTGGCATGGGCAACGGAACTAAAAGATCTGTTATATACGGCTTTTTTCCTGGGTGGGCTTCTGGCATATCAATCGTATCAGCAATTAGGAAACCAGCGAAAATACCTGGTAATAGCCCTGGTTTTGTTTATTCTCTCTTGTCTTTCGAAAGGAATGGCAGTGGTTTTTCCATTGGTATTGTTGCTGATGGATTTTTACAATTCAGGGAAGATCAGTAAGAAACAATGGTTGGAAAAGAATTCCATTTTTTGTTTTGGCTTTTATTTGGGGTTTTTTGACCCTGATCACCCAGCAATCGATGGGGGCATTGGATGGTGGAACCTCAGTCACCTTTTTGAAAGACTATTTGTTTTTTCACATGGAATTCTCTTTTACCTTACAAAAGCCATTTTCCCTATTCAGCTTTCTGCCTTCTATCCTTTCCCCATGGGATATGGCGGAGGTCTTCCTAATTCGGTTTACTTTAGCATAGTTGGAGTGATATTTCTTTGTGCAGTACTTTATTTTGCTAAGAAATACCGCAAAATTCTGGTTTTCGGTTTTCTTTTCTTTCTTGTAAATTTATTACTTGTCCTGCAGCTCTTGCCAGTTGGTATGGCTATTACTGCTGACCGCTATTTTTACCTGTCATCCATGGGTCTTTTCTTTATTATAAGTTATTTCTTGGATGAATTGATTCACCATCAGCCTCGTTTAAGGGCCAGTGTGCTCAGTATAACAATTTTCATCCTGGCAGGATTGGCAGTGCTGACTCATTCAGCTAAAGATTTGGGAAAACAGCATATCACTCTGGAACCAGGTTTTAACAAATTCACAACCATACAAAGGATATGCCTTAGCCTATACCAACCGGGGTGATGCCTATGCTGACCGCAATGATTTTGATGCTGCCATCAGGGATTATGATAAGGCGCTTGAATTGAATCCTGAATATATTGATGCCTTGAATAACCGTGGAATGATTAAAGGGTTGAAACAAGAATATGCCGGAGGCAAACTCGATTTTGATGCTGCCTAGTCATTCGTCCCGATTTCGCCAAGGCCTATAATAATCGCGGGAATGCTAATCGTTTTCTGGGGATGCCGAGGCTGCACTGGACGACTTCAACAAGGCCATCACTATCAAACCTGATTATCTTGATGCCTATATCAACAGAGGAGTTATGTTATACCTCGTTGGTGATTCCCTGGCAGCCTGTCGTGACTGGAAAAAAGTCAGGGACGCAGGTTCCGGTGCGGCGGACCAGTTGTTAAAGGATTATTGCAAGTAATCAGGCTGGCAATAGGAATTGCTTGTAATTTTCTTTGGTAATAACCTTACATTCACTTTCAGGATAAGCACCACGAAAAGTTTTAGGAAAAAACACCTTTCTTGCAGGGTTCCACTTGAATTCGTAGGCGAATAATTTGCCGTCCTGTTCTTCAAGATAATCTATTTCCTGCTGTGCAGTGGTCCTCCAGAACCAGCGGTTTACCAACTTCTCATGGTAGTCAAGGTATTTGGTGCGCTCACTTATAAGGAAGTTCTCCCACAATGCTCCTGTGTCGTTACGCAATTCCAGCGGCTGAAAGTTAGAAATTAGGGCATTCCTGATCCCATTATCGTAGAAGTAAATCTTTTTCGCTGCTTTTAATTCATTCCTGAGGTTTCTGCTGAAAGAGTTCAACCTGAAGATTACCTGCATCTGTTCCAACAAAAGGATGTATTTTTCAATGGTTATTTTATCGATTTCAATCAGGTTGCTGAGTTCATTGAATGAAACTTCATTCCCAATCTGAAAGGCAAGCGCCTGTACAAGCCTGACCAATTTATCCGGTTTTTTAATTCGTTCCCATACTAGTATGTCTTTATATAAGTAACTCTCTGTCAGTTCATGAAGTACTTTTTTCTCATTTCCGGGATTTGATACTACTTCCGGGAAATATCCATAGATCATTCGTAATTGCAAATGTTTCATTTCCTCAAAAAGTCCGTGATGAGCTGCCATTTCCCCAAATGATAACGGAAAGAGCTGATACTCCCATTTCCTGCCTGTAAGTGGTTCATTAATCTCGTTAGCCAATTCAAGAGCTGAACTTCCAGAGGCAATAACCTGGATTTCAGGGATATTATCAATTACCAATTTTAGTTTAAGCCCGATATTTTCAATCCGTTGTGCTTCATCAATCACAATTACTCTGTTATCCTCGAAAAGTGTTTTGAATTTTTCCGTTGTAATGTTCTCAAATAGTGTCCTGATGTCAGGTAATCTCGTCTCCATTGAACCATAGTACCTTTTGCATGTTCCGTTTGAATCAGCATTTTCAGTAATGTAGTTTTACCTGCCTGTCGTGCCCCAATAAAAATAATTGCTCTTCCCTGTCAAAATTATTTCTGATGGTTCTGTAATAATACTATTAATCATTTTGCAGCATTTATTCGACAAAAGTATAATAAAATGCGATCGTAATCGAAAATTAATATAATAATTTGTGATTATACCCTAAAAATATACATAAATGTATGAATCAAAAGCAGGTTTAAATCAGCCGATACGTTGAAAAAAGTTCTAAATCATTAAGGTTTCAATCAGTTTGGGCTAACTATAAATGCATAATTTTTTTGAATCATCCTTATAATGTAATTCAAGCTATTATCTTTGATAAAAAAGTGTTGTGAAGAATCTGTATATATTACTTGTTTTTTTGTTGTGTTTAAGTAACGGCTTTTCACAAATTGTCATTCGTTTAGTGGGAGCTTGAGAAGAAAATACTATACTTCCAAACCTTCACCCTTTCAGGCTACCAGAAAATTGACAGTGCAAGGGTAACCAATGGTGAACTTACATTCCCGATTACAACAACGACCCCTTCTGGAGTTTATAGGATTGGGGATGGGAAAAACGGGTTTGATTTTATATTGAATGAGAAAGAGATTCGCTTTTCTACCTCCTGGCCGCAAATGCAGGAAAATCTGAAAGTGCTGAAATCTGATGAAAATCAGCTTTGGCAAATATACAGTAAGAAAAGAGATCAATCCTATCTTCACCTCGACTTGTTAAACCAGGTGCTGGTTTATTATGATTCCCAAACTGATTATTACGCAACTACATTAAAGGAATTTACCGGAATTCAGGAAACCTTCAGGAACTGGACCGATTCTATTATCACTGTTCAACCTAAATCCTATGTTGCCAGGTACATCCGTGCCGACCGGAAACCTGTTATTCCACCGGGGTTAACATTGAATGAACAAAAAGTATTTTTCAGGGAACATTGGTTTGATGGCATCGACTGGAAGGATAATTCCATGATGACCTCAGAAGTGCTAACAGCTAAGATTACTTCATACCTGGGATTATATTCGAACTCCAATGCAGGGAAAGCTGAATTATCACAAGGATTTATGATGGCGGTGGATAAGATCTTACCTCTTGCAAAGCAGAATCCGGAAGTTTATGATTTTTGCCTCAAGTACCTTATCCGTGGTTTTGAACGATATGGTTTTGAAGATGTGATCTTGCATATGGCAACAAATTATACATCTTCCCAGCAATGCGAAAATGAACATCAGGCTGAAACACTTGCCCGGCTTGAGAAGTACAAGTTGTTAAGCGTAGGGAAAGTTGCACCCGATATTCATATGAAGGACTTGTCAGGAAAGGATTTCATACTTGGCAGTATTAAACAACAAAAGCTAATCGTTTTCTGGGCCAGCTGGTGCCCACATTGCAAGGAGCTGATTCCGGATATTATCAATTGGTCGAAGCAGCCTTCAAATCAAAAAATTCAGGTGGTACCTGTTAGTCTGGATGAAGACAAAAACGCTCTTGAGAATGCAATAAAAGAGCTGGGAATTCCCTGGCCGGTTATGTGTGATTTCAAAAATGGAGTTCCCAGGTGGCGGTGGATTATAATATCTATGCTACCCCACCATGCTGCTATTGGACAAGGATAATAAGATCATGGCAAAACCTATGAACCTTGCAGAACTTCAGCAAGCGATGAATAAATAGTCGCTAAGGAATAAATAGCCTGCCGGCAAGGCAGGAATTTCACGGATCAGGACGGATTTACGCGTGGATCGCTGACGTTCCATTTAGGTCAGTTGTTCTGTGTCCTAAAAGCTTTTACAGGTTTTTTAACAGGAAGTCAGTCATTCTGGTATAGAGGTGATGGGAAGTATTCCCTCCATAAATACCATGATTCCGGTTGGTATATAACTGCATGTCAAATTGTTTCTCTGCCTGTACCAATCGTTCCGAAAACTCAATGGTGTTTTGAACATGCACGTTATCATCTGCTAAACCGTGACAAAGCAGGAGTTTTCCTTTCAGGTTCTCGGCAAAATTCAGTGGTGAATTCTGGTCATATCCTTCAGGGTTTTCCTGGGGAGTACGCATGAATCGTTCGGTGTAAATATTGTCATAATACCGCCAGTTAGTGACCGGAGCCACTGCAATACCTGCTTTGAAAACATCTGCTCCCTTAACCATACAGGAGGCGGAGACATATCCGCCGAAACTCCAGCCCCAGATACCTATGCGTGAGGCATCTACATAAGGAAGGCCTGCCAGGTATTTACCTGTTTCAATCTGGTCGATGGTTTCATATTTGCCCAATTGAAGATAGGTCATCTTGCGGAATTCTTCACCACGGGCACCAGTGCCGCGCCCATCCACACATACGATCAGATAGCCGAGCTGTGCCATATAATTTTCCCAATCCAGTTCCCAACGATCAATAGCGCTCTGAGAGTTTGGCCCGCTATACTGTGTCATAAATACCGGATACTTTTTATTGGCATCAAAATCAGGTGGTTTTACCATCCATCCGTAAAGCTTTACATTTTCGGAAGTAGTGAATGAAAAGAATTCCTTAGTGTTGAACTTGTATTCTTTGAGTTTTTCTGCCATTGCTTTATTGTCGTCGAGAACCCTGACCAGTTTCCCTTTTGTATTGTATAAGGAGGTTTGGGTAGGAGTGGTTGAATTACTCCATGAGATAGTGTAATATTTAAAGCCTTCACTGCATCGAATGCTGTTATTTCCTGCCTTTTCCGACAGTTTTTTCTTATTGCTGCCATCCCATTTTATGCTGTAAATTTCCCTCTGATAAGGCAGGGGCTCGGCTGAAACATAGTAAATGGTCTTGTTTTTTTCGTCGCAACCGATATAATCCATTACATCGAAATTGCCTTTTGTCAGATTAGTAACAAGGGTGCCATCCATTTTAAAGAGAAAAATATGGTCCCAGCCATCTCTTTCCGAACGGGCAATAAAGTGCTGATTATCTTCGAGAAACTGAATGTCGTCAAATGTTTTTTCGTCAATAAAATATTTATTCTTTTCCTCATATAATAAAGTGGTACTTCCGGTGAATGGGTTGGCTAACAGAATTTCAAAATGATTTTGAAGCCTGTTTAAGCGGAAAACTGCAAGTTTATCAGCATTC
The DNA here is from genome assembly GCA_016707785.1 of Bacteroidales bacterium. Taxonomy (NCBI): domain Bacteria; kingdom Pseudomonadati; phylum Bacteroidota; class Bacteroidia; order Bacteroidales; species Bacteroidales bacterium. The sequence continues at coordinate 65,035 of JADJGZ010000015.1, forward strand.
TTTGTCCAGCGGATTCGCGGAATATAGATGTCGGTTTCTTTTCCAATATCAACTAATGTTTTTTTACCATTATCCAGTTGATAGGTATGCACGCTCACAATTGAATTAGCTTCCCCTGCTTTGGGATATTTAAAGCTGGAGCAATGTGGATATAATTTGTTTTCATCCAATGAGGGTTCAGCCCCCTGGAACATACTCATGCTGAACTCAGATACTGCAGTCTCATCGAAACGGATCCATGCCAGGGTTTTGCTATCCGGTGACCATTCATAAGCCTGGTTGAATTCAAATTCTTCTTCATACACCCAATCCGGGGCGCCATTTATGATGAAGTTAAATTTTCCATCTTCAGTGATCTGAACTTCTTTCCCCGTGGTGAGATCAACGTAGAACAAATTGTTTTGCCTAACAAAAGCTACTTTGGAGGCATCGGGAGAGAAAGTGGCAAGCTGTTGTTTGCCGTTTGTCGAGAGTGCTTTTAATTCCTTCGATTTCAGGTCGAAAATATAATAACTGGCAGTGAAAGAACGGCGGTAGATAGCTTCCTGGTCAGTGGTGAGTAAAACCTTGCTTTCATCTGAACAGAAGGCAAAGTCACTGAAAGCAGCGATTGCAGGATTGTTTAGCTTTTTGAGGTCGATGAGGGTGCCAACGGTATCTCCTGTTTCATAGCTTCTTTTTACAAGTTTAGTACCACGGCCTTCAGCGGCGCAATAATGGATCCCATCTTTCATTGAGCGGAGTCCTCGTGCCCCGCGGGCATAGAAACTGTAGTTTTTGGTGAAGTCTTCAAGGACAAATGATTTGGTTCCATTCTGTGCTTCAGCTAAAAGAATGGTGAGTATGAAGGTAATGAGGAGGAAAAGTGGCTTCATCTGCGATGTATGTTTAGAATTTGAAATCAAAAGTAGGATTTTAGGGGGAGACTGCAAAGTTTGTGAGAGATTGCTCAGGGAAGTGCAGGATGCCTGTGTGAGTAGGCTATAATTCTAACAATACTTATGATTTCCATTAATACCAATTGCCGACCTTGGTTTTTCGTTGGAAATTTTTACTTTTGCATTGAAATCGCGTCGTTAGCTCAGTTGGTTTAGTCCGCCAGCTGGCGGATGACAGGGTAGGGGGCACAAGAATTATTATATGCGTCGTTAGCTCAGTTGGTTTAGAGCATTACCTTGACAGGGTAGGGGTCACTGGTTCGAGTCCAGTACGACGCACAAAAGGAAGGCCGGAGGCCTTCCTTTTTTATTTGCATTTTAGAGAAAAACTCATAATGTCTGCTCAAACATCAAGTTGTAAGTAATTTTAAACCTGACAGGTTTCCAAAACCTGTCAGGTTTAAAACCAATTCGCTATTGTTGAGGATCAGCTATATTGAGTCTTCTAAATCGCTTATCCATGCTTGCTATTTTTTAAGTTTACATTTTCCTTGCCTTCACTAGTGCTACCCTGTTACCATCCATTTCCATAACTTCCAGTACATAGCCTTTAACTACTATCTGATCGCTTGTAACTGGGATACGATTAAGAGTAAACATCATAAATCCGGAAACTGTATTAGGCCCAGTAAGTGGCTCTTCTGAACTGAAAAGGGATTTGATGTCAAGTAAATCCTGCGCATCTTCTATGGTCATAGCTCCACTTATTAACAATGACCCATCTTCAAGCCTTTCAGCCTCTGATTCACTTTCATCATTGCTCATAGGCATATCGCCCAGTAAATTTTCTGTTACATCGTGAAGCGTTACCACTCCTTCCATTAATCCATATTCATTGAGAACAATTCCGAAATGCTTCCTGGCTTTCCTGAATTCTTCAAGGACCCTGATTGCAGGCATATGCTCAGGGAAGTAAAGGGGGTCAGTGATGAGGCTTTCAAGATGAATATGACCATGCCTGATATAGGCCATCAGAATATCCTTCTTTGGAATGATACCCAGTACTTCTTCTGTCGGTTTTCGAATAATCGGTAACACTGAATGACTTGCCTTTTCAAGTTTTTCAAGAATCTCTTGATCATTTAACCCCGTGTCAAGCCACTCCACATCTACCCTGTGTGTCATAAGGGTATTGGCAAACTTGTCCCCAAAACGGATCACTTCATTGATAATGACGGATTCTTCTTTCTCAATAATACCATGCTCTGATCCCTGTTTTAGCAGTAACCTTAGCTCTTCTTCTGTTACCGGTGCATCGTCAGTTTTTTTTATTCCGGATATTCTGAGGACAATATTCGTGGAAATGCTTAATAGCCAGACTGCCGGATAAAGCACCTTTCCAACGGAGTGCATGGCTGGAGAAAGCAGAATGGCAATTTTTTCCGGATTATTGAGTGCAATGGTTTTAGGCACCAGTTCACCAATAATAAGTGAAAAATAAGTAATCAGTCCTACAACAAATATTACCGACAAGGTATCAGCATAAGGGGCCAGCCAGCTTATTTTCATAAGAAAAGGTACCAAGTCTTCAGCAAGCGCCAGCCCGCCATATGCCCCGGAAACAATTCCTACCAATGTAATCCCTACTTGTATGGCTGATAGTATTTCTTCAGGTTTTTCCCTTAAAGCCAATGCCACCTTGGCCCCCTTACTGCCATCACGCTCTTTGTCCTGCAGCCTTGATTTCCGGGAGGAAACCAATGCAATCTCATACATGGCAAATAGTCCATTCAACAATAGCAGAAGGCTGATGATAAGTATTTCCATGGAAAAGATTTAAGAGTACAAATTTAAGGTAGAATGAATCGGTAAAAAATTGTGGGTGAATCTTTGAGAGAACTTACTTAATTCTTTCAATGAAGATTAAGAAGCGGGATAATGAATTTAAACCTGACAGGTTTCCGAAACCTGTCAGGTTTTAAATTACTCAACAAATAGTCAAACTAGATTGAAATATAATTTTCCCTTAAACTTCCCGGCATTGATTACTCAATAATCCTGTTATCCCCCAGTTTAAATGGATTTTCCACCTCTTTCACCGACTTATCCGGGTAATGAACCAGGAATTTCGGGGCATTTATGAGTTTATTAATCTTTTCAGGTGTGGTGAGTGATGGAACATAGGTTATTTCCAACAGCGGGTCAGTGGCTGTAAACAGAGTTTTGAAACGTACAATTCCATCATCATTGGATAAATGCGAAATCAGGAAAGGCATCCATTGCTGAAGAGCCGGATCAATAGCTTCATTGAAGATGAGCCGGTAAACTTTCAATTCCTCAGTTTTATAAGTATCGAATTTGTTGAAACTCACATCATTGGCGTCAAAGTAGGTAGCAAGGAATACCTCCTTCGAAACATTGCCTGTCTTTAAACCAGCCTTATTTACAACGAAATCAAGCTCTTTTTCTACCTGGTCTTCTCCTTCACCAAATATGACAGACTTCTGGCCAATCCATGCTTCTATCTTACCGGGTTGTGTTAGGGTGGAATCATAGTAGAAGGTGGCTTTTACCGGTTCGCCATAGGAAGTTTCCATCGCTAATATTCCCTTATGCAAAGTCATTAAATCGGCAAGCAGATATTGATCATTGGGATCAAAGCAATGGTCGATGCCCAGGGTTACAAAACTGATATGCTCAATTGCAGAAGCCGGTGGGTTCATAAACAGGGCCACCGGACTGAAAATAGCTTTTTTCAGGGCTTCCGGATTAGTAAGGGATTTATCGTAATACACCACAACTTTAAAATGTTTCACATAGGTTTCAACCCCTAAAACTCCCGGAACATCCTTCATCTGGTTGGCAAACGCCCTTGAACTGCCAAAGCACTTAATGTTTTTTAAACCTGATAGCTCAAAAACCGATGCATTGCTAATCTTTTCAGAATCCACCCATCGTTCGCTGATGGTAGGAAGTTCGTAGCGGTTGGCAATCAGGATGGAAGCGGCAATCAGAATCACAGTGGCAACGGCAGGCAACCATTGAATGGGCCTTTTATTAATGCTCAAAGCTCCTTTTTCAGGGCATTTTACAATGCAATCGGTGCAAAGGTGGCAATCAATATGGTTAACCTTATCTACAGTGGAAATCTCCAGGGCCATCGGGCATTTTTTATCGCAGATTCTGCAGCTCGTGCAAATATCCTTGTCGCGGGTGATGCGTAATGGAGGGAAAATTAAAAATTTCAATGTAGTAGCTTCGAGGATAAATCCTGTAATACAGGCTGCTCCCAATAACCAAACCCAGGAAATATCCAGGTTCAGGAAGCTGTTCAGCATGACCCAGAGAAGGGATAGAGCTGCCACGGGTAAGGCATACACTGCAAGATTCGTTACCGCACTCAAAGGGCAGAGGTACTTGCACCAGAACTGACGGATAAAGAAAGAGCCAATAATTGTGAAGATCAGTGCCGGCAGGGCAAAGTACCATACTACATCTCCCGAAAAGCCTGTGAATGCAGCATAATAGGGGTCAAATTTCTTGCAGAACAGTTCGCTGTTGGTAATAGAATAATAGAAAGTGATGAAGAGCAAAGCATATTTAATAAGCCTGAGCGCTTTATCGGCAGGGCCTTTGATGGTAACCTGCATTTTCAGCTTCCTGGCCTGCATTCCCAGCCATTCGGTAAGGGTGCCAATGGGACAGACAAAGCTGCAGAAAAGTTTACTTAACAAGATGACACCCAGGAGAAGTGCCAGTCCTAATGCAATCTGCACTGTGGTCATGGAGCAGGTGAGGGTATTACGCTGGAAGAAGCTTCCCAGGGCTTGCATACCACCAAAAGGGCAATAGGCTTCGAAATCAGCAAAGTACTGCCTGTCGAAAAAGGGCCGTACCGACATATATGCCAGCAGTGTTAGTATTCCCCACTGAAGGGTAAGCCTCAGGTAATTGCGACGGTTCCTGGAATTTTTACTCATGTAGCGTGGTTTTTTCTGGTATGTATTTGAAAGACCGAAATTAACGAAAGCATAAACCTGTTAATAATTAGGAGTCAATTTAGAATTATTCCAGCGAAGCATGGCCTGATTATTGAAACTTTACGAAACCTTACTATTCTGTATCTTTGAACCGTCAATATTTTCATTATGACCTTGTTGAAATTTTCATTAGCCATTTGCACCTTATCTTTTGTAATGCTGACCTCCTCATTTTCTCAGGAAGCTGGGAAAGGGGCTGGTGAAGCATTAAATGCCACCAAATCAGCCGATTCCAGAAGAGGAGAAACAGGTATCAGGCTAATGTTTTATAATGTGGAGAATCTGTTTGATGTGGTGAACGACAGCCTGACTGCAGATGATGAATATACTCCGGAAGGAATGCGCAGATGGACTTATGCCAGGTTGCAGCGCAAGATAAATAATATATCAAAGGTCATCATCAGGGTAGGAGGCTGGGAACCCCCTGAAGTGGTGGGACTTTGCGAGGTTGAAAATCGTTATGTTCTTTCACAGTTAGTGAATGATTCGCCTTTGAAAAACATTGGCTACAAAATCATTCATAAGGATTCACCTGATCCCAGGGGCATAGATGTTGCCTTGCTTTATCGTCCACTGAAGTTCAAACCAGTCTATTCAGAGTTCATCACTGTGAAATATCCTTTTGAACCCTCTTCCCGCACACGGGATATCCTTTATGTGAAAGGCCTGGTATTGGGAAAGGACACTGTTCATATATTTGTAAATCACTGGCCTTCGAGGTTTGGCGGACAAATGGCTACTATTCCGAAAAGGAATTACGTAGCGCAGTTGCTCCGGACCAGGGTCGATTCCATTCATTCAATAAATCCAGCTGCGAAGGTGGTTATCATGGGAGATCTGAATGATGAGGCAACAGATGAAAGCGTGGCAGAGGTGCTTGGTGCTAAACGGGATTCTGTCAACCTGAAACAAATGGATCTATATAATATGATGTCCGGGGCCGGAGGCAATTGGAATCGTGGCACCATAAAGGACAAAGAGGTTTGGATCATTATCGACCAGTTTATTGTTTCGGCTTCGATGCTTGAGTCAACAGGATTTCACACAACTCCTCATTGGGTTCATATCATGGATGCACCATTCTTATTACAGAAGGATGAGTCCTGGTTTGGCCAGAAGCCCTTCAGAACTTATTTCGGTGCTAAATATACCGGAGGGTTCAGCGATCATTTGCCCATTTACATGGATTTGAAAATTAAAGACTGAAATGAAAAAAAGAAAAATCTCACTCTTTCATATAGCATTGGCATTTATGCTAATTGCAGTGCTCACACTTGCCGGACTCCTGGTATTTATGAAACCTGCTAAGAAGCCTTTAAACAGGAATGTTGCTTCCAATGATACTATTGCAGAAGAGCCAAAGCCGGTTTTCAGGAAGGATGGCGAAGTTGTTTTCTGGAAAAAGGAAAGCAATAAGGAAATTGTCCGTATTGATGTGGAAATTATGGATGATGAGGCTGAAAGGGCTTTGGGCCTGATGTATCGCGATTCATTGCCGCAACAATCGGGGATGCTGTTTCTTTTCCCGATGGAAGCCCCAATGGCTTTCTGGATGAAGAATACCCGATTTTCACTGGATATTATTTATATCAATGAAAATAAGGAGATTGTGGATATTGCGAAAGGCACAACTCCTTATTCCGTCGAACAAGTTCCATCAAAATTACCAGCCCAGTATGTAGTGGAAGTTCCAGCAGGATTTACTGACAGATATGGAATTAATGAAGGAGATTTCCTGAAGTTCTAAGGCCCTGAAAAAAGCCAATTTTACTTTTGAAGTACATCTGTTTTATTCAGTTATCTCAAATCTGCTATAAACGCACCCTTTTCTCTTGTGCTCCAGTATGGTATGCCCTTCTTTTTGCAGGATTCTATATACTTATTACATCTGGATGTTGCTACTGATCCATCAAGAATAATCATTTCAGGGGAATAGTATTTAAGTAACTGATCCAGTGTTAGCCATTGATTTCCGGTAATCACCAGGTAATCAAGCGTAAGTTTTGAAGCGCATTTGCGTGCAAGTGGTAACCCTTTTATCAGGCCAATCTTTTTATTTTGGTATTGCAGTATTTGCCCGTTTATTAGACTTTTTGGAATTTGTTCATATAAAAAGGTTAGCTGGTGATATGTAATGTCCTTTAAGCCGAAAAATGTACGGCTTCCACCCAGGTTAAAATCAATGGATTTAATATCCCCGCTTAATAAAGAATCCATGTGTAATAGGCTACTTCTGCCATTAATAAAACCAATGGCTGTATGCTTGTTAATATGATAAACTACAATCTTGTTTTGGTGCATGAATTTCAAGTTGTCAAAAGTGCTGAGCAGACAAAAGGCTGTCCATAAGCAGAAAGCGATTTTAAAGTAAGTTTTCCTCTTCAGGATGAGAGAAGAACTGATGGCAATAATGCATCCATAAATCAGCAGCATGCGGGGCATAGTCAGGTACAAGTTGGGAACCAGGGAGTAGGGCAGGGAATCGATAAAATGTGCAATCCCATTAAGGGCAGTTACCATATAGGAAGTTATGAGTGCAATAATATTACATAGCCATGGAATGAAGGAGGTAGCCAATACACCCATTCCTGAATAAATGACCAGGTTTGAAAGAGGTATTACCAGCAGGTTGGCCGGAAGGAAATACACCGGGAATTGATGGAAATAGTATAGCGACAAAGGGAAGGTAACCCATTGTGCAACCAGCGACATGGCTGTCAGGCTCCAGATTTTATCGATCCACCAAGATTTGGGTTGCCATATCCGGTAAACGTATTCATAGATGAGTACAATTCCGCAGACTGACAGATAACTGAATTGAAAGCCAATATTGGTTATCAGGTATGGATCCATCAACAACAGGAAAAAAGCGGAAGTAGCCAGTGAATTGATGATATGCACATTCCTTTTACCGGTATTGCCAAGCACCACAAAGGTGAACATGGCTGCAGCCCGCTGAGCTGCCGGGGAAAGTCCGGTGATAAAGGCATAAAACCAGATCAGAACCAGGATCAGTACCAGCTTGATATATTTCCCATGCCTGATCCGATCCAGAAAGCCCAGCATCATATTCAGGACAAGGTAAATAATACCCACATGTAATCCCGATATCCCGAGTATATGAACCACTCCTGCACTGCTGTATTCCTTGCGGGTTGAATAATCCAGCTCATCATCATATCCAAGGATCAGGGTAGCAGCCACTCCAAATTCCTCGCCCTTTAAATCAGTGTTCTTCAGGATATTCAATAAATAGTCGCGAATGCTGACAGCTGCTGATTTTAAGGATAAGGATGAGTTTTTTTGTACTATTATCCATTCCTTTCCTGTAAGGTAAACCTGGTGATAAATGCCTTTGCTTTCAAGGTATTTTCGGTAATTGAAAGAACCCGGATTAGAAGGAGGAGCCACCTCAACGGGACGTTTACCAATGAAAAGGATATCACCATAGGATGGCAACTGAATGGCACTATCTTTAGATAAGTAAATTAAAACGTTCCCTGAACAAGCTTTGTAAATGCCTTGATCCCTAATGGCAATAACTTCTGCAATCAGCTTCCAGGATCTTTCCTTTTCAGTTGCAGGTTCTGAAATCCTGACCATACAAGAAGTTCCGGTTTCTATGGAAAGATGGCCCGGGCGGTCTTTGTAAATATGATTAATCAACGACTGATATCCCAAAAGGATGAGGCATAAACTCAACAGAAATCCGAAAATCCATCGGCTTTCATATTTGCCTTTTCTTTTATTCCGGCTGTTCCAGGCTACAAGTGCAAAAAAAAATGCCAGGATAATCGGGCCTATCCACAAACTAATGTATTGAAGCCAGATTGCCAATATGATTCCAAGCATGTAAGGAGCAAGAAGCCTTATCATCGGGAATTGATGACGGTATTGCATAACTAATATTTAAACTTTATAAAAAATTGATAATAAGTATAATAGAAAATAATTGTAAGCTATGTAATGATATGTCAAAGCCTTGGCAAAGATACAATAGCTCTGTCTGGTTTGTTCCCGGTGTTATAAACTTATTTCTGAGTTACAAGTTCTTTATATGCAACTTGTATGTCAGGATTTGTGTGATTACTTAGAAGCTGATCGATGCGGGAATGATAAGCTGATTGCGCATTAAAATACTTCAGGCAATCAAGACTGGCATTCCTTATTTTGTAGTTCCAGTGAATAAGCCCGCTGCCAAGATTCAGGATTACTTCATCATTGCAGTAATTCAGCTTTTTCAGGACATTCATGGCGTTAATCCTGGTCTCAAATTCATAGCTTTCACTGCTGTAACCGACTAATTCATTCAGATGCTTTTTCGATCGTTCTGATGAAATTTCAAGCCATTTCATCCGGATATTCTTCCCTCTCCAGCCTTCTTCATTTTTTGTTAAGGAAAGGTATCGGGATTGTTCAGAAGGAAATGACCGGCACAGAAGTTCCAGTGCAAGTTCCACATTCAGGTAGGAGGGGTCGGTAAGGCATTTTTCCAGTCCGGCTTTCAGTTCTGCAGGTACACTTTTGAGGTTTTTAAGCACTGCCAGTCGCACCTTGTCATTTTGATCCGCTATCGCTTTTTGTAATATTTCAATGGATAAAGGATGAGTGTCGCTTGCTAACTGGGCCACTATTTCTGACCTGATCAGCACTGAAGTTTCCTTGTAAAAGCGTACATAAAGATCTTCTCTTTTTGTTTCGAGCTTAATTTCCTTCATTGCGAGCAAAGCATCATACCTGTCGATCATGTTTTCTGCTGAGGAAAGTTGTGCAATCAGTTCAGAATAAGTCCTGTTGAATGTCACATGTTTAATGATTTTCCTTCCGGGGTCAAAAATTACAAAAGCAATTTTCTTTCCTTCTGGATTTGGAATGCTAACCCATTCGCGTTTCTCACTTATCCATTGCTCTTTGGAACTAATACTCCCGTCAGCATAATGAACTTCAAAACCAATGGGCATTTTGAAAAGGCCGATAAGCTTTCCTGTCTCATGCCTCTGTTCCACCATGATTCGTGTTTCATCCTGACCGGTTTTATTTTTAATCTCTTCATAAGAAACCTGGTAGCTGGGTTCACCTCCGTGAAGGATCCATTCCTCGAAGAACCATTCCAGGGATTGCCCGGTGGCTTTCCTGATACACTGAAGAAGGTCAGAAGTTTCGGCGGTTTGATAGGGGAATGTTTCAAGGTACAGCTTGATTGAAGCTTTGAATTCCTCATCTCCCAAAACATCCCGAAGCATATCAAGTACCAGCGAACCCTTAGGGTACCAGCGGTCACGGCCACCCATCGAATGGCCTACCGGATAAGCATCCTTCATACCTGCATCAAGCGTTTCCTGAAGTTCCTTATTCCTTACTTCCTGGTAATAATCCTCTCCGAATATATGTTGCTCAAATTTCTTGGCATAATAAGTGGCAAAACTCTCTGTAAGCCAGACATCCTTTCCTTTAAGATGGGAAACATAATTCCCAAACCACTGGTGCGCCAGTTCATGTGCGTTTACATTCACATAATTCCTTCCTAAAAAGCCTCTTTCATCCACCATGAGATAGTCGCCGAAAATGGTGGCAGTGGTGGTTTCCATGGCTCCATACATATAATCAATTACCGGAGCCTCCCGATAGAGTTCCCAGGGGTAGGCCAATCCAAACTCCTCTTCAAAAAAATCAAACATCTCAGGCATATACCTGTAGGCTGGTTCAACATGATCTTTCCAGTCGGGGTAATACCAGAGTTCCAGCGGTAAGCCTTTATTTGTTTTACGACCTTCAAACTCATATTCACCAATTACCAGGCTTGTAGAAAAGAAGGGGTGTGGGTGGTTCATAGCATAAACCCAGGTTTGGGTGTGATCATCGTTTTTAATCACTTTCTGCCTTACACCATTGTTAAAAACCTTGTACCTTTCATCCACCTTAATGGCCATATTAACTGTTATAATCCCATCCTGGTAAGGAATCCAGTGATTCGGGCGATGTGCCCATATCTGCTTTCTTTTTGTCTTTTTTGGATCATTCCATCCTACAAAATACAATCCATCTGTTGGTTTGGCTGAATACCTGAAATAGACCGTATTTCCGGATGACCATTTGGGAATGTTTCCTGGAAAAATCAAAACATCACTTCCTTTCATGGAAAAGGGGACATCCACACCATTGACCCTTACACTGTCGATATTGATTTCTGGAACTGAGAAAACCAAAGAATCAATTGTTTCTTCGAGACTGCTGAAGGTAAAGGTGGCTGATCCCTCAACCAGTGTATCATAAGGCTTTATGTATAGATGTGCGTCCAGGTGATTCAGCCGGATATTTTTATCTTGTATTTCATGGGAAGCGTCATAAGGATAAAAAATAACCTTTTCCTGTCCTGAAGTAGGAGAAATCAAAGCACTGATTTGAACAATAATCATGAAAGCAAGTAGCGCTTTCTTCCGGGAAAGTAAATTGAATAGCATCTTTATCAATTGTGATTTGAACTCAAAACTAAGGGATTAATTCTTTGTAATGATATTCTTAAAGCAGAAGATTTACTGATTTGTATGTGGCGATAGAGAAAACTGATGTTAAATGTATTTCATTTCAATCAAAAAAAATTTGCCGGAGGCTTGTAATGAGTGAGATATTATGGTATCTTTAAACTTACCAAACCCTTCTATGTTTTTCAGAATGAACCGAGTATCAGTGTCCCTGGCTTTCGTGCTATTATTATTGGCATGCAGAATTGAAGCCCAACCCGTATTAGACGGTTATAAAGTATATTATGGTGATCTGCATAATCATTGTAATGTTTCTGATGGACAAGGCACAGTTGATGCAGCTTATAACTATGCTAAAAATACATCACAACTCGATTTCTTTGGACTCTCCGATCATGCAAACCTGATGAGCCAAAGCGAATGGACATTAATTAAGAATACTGCCAATGCCTATAACGAGGATTCGGTGTTTGCAGCATTCTATGGTTTTGAATGGACAACCTACTTCAGTTATGGGCATGTCACAGTGGTAAACACCGATGATTTCTGCTCGAGTGGCTCTCCTACCAATACCTTTGTGGGGTTAATGAATTGGCTGGGAACCCGGAATGGGATTGCCTTTTTTAACCACCCGGGCTGGGATGCTTTAGCTTTTAATGAATTTGATCATTTTGCCGATCCTCCATCCGATAAATTTGTGGGTATTGAACTTTTTAATGATCAGGATGGATTCAGCAAGTATTATTACAATAATGGATATTATAATAATGATGGTAACAAAGGGTATTATGATGAAGCCTTAATCCGCGACTGGAAGATTGGGGCTGCAGGTGGTGACGATAACCATACGGCCAACTGGGGAAATAAAACACCCTGGAGGGTAGGGGTCTTGGCTACTGCTTTAACAAGGACAGATATCTTCAGTGCTTTTCAAGCCAGGCGATTCTTTTCCACTATGGACAAGAACCTGGTTGTTTCGATCAATATTAACGGGTTCGATATGGGCTCAACTATTCAGGGGGGTAATTGGAATGCAGTGGTTGAAGCATTTGATGGCGATAATGAACTGATTACAGATATTAAACTGATGAAGAATGGATCCCTTTTACTAACATGGGATCAGGATGATACGCATCCAATAGCTTCATTTCCCGTTGCTTGTGCCGATGGTGACTACTTCTATGCGATAGTGCATGAAGCGGATGGGAATGAAGCCATTTCTTCCCCGGTATTCATTTCAGGCATTGCACAACCGCCCTTAATTACACTTACGGCCCCAACCAATGGAGCCATTTTTCCTTCCGGTTCCAATATCTCTATGGCCGCAACGGCATCCGACAGCGATGGTTCAATCACCTGGGTCAAATTCTACCTGGATGATGTATTAATTGGCCAGGATAGTCTGGCTCCTTATACTTACTCGTGGAACAATGCCAGCACCGGAACTTACAGTATTTATGCCAGGGCTTTTGATTTCACAGGCTTAGTTACTGGTTCGGATACTATTGTCGTTACGATCGACCCTCCCCCGACGCTTTCGGTTACACCTGAATCCAGGCAAGTTAGCTATGAACCTGGAACCACGACCTATGAAGTTAGTTCTAACATAGGGTGGGTGGTAAGTTCTGATCAGACGTGGTGTTCTGTAACTCCTGCCGGATCAGGAAATGCATTGATAGAAGTATCGTATAGTGAAAATCTTTCTCCATCGCCGAGGACGGCTATCATTACTATTGACGGCCCGGGCTTGCCTCCTGTAAATGTTACAGTTAACCAGGATGGAGTCCCTTCCCGGATGCTTAACCTTGGTTTACTTTTGCAAGGATTATACCTCGAAGCAGGACAGATGCGGCCGGCATCGGATGCGTCAGGAAATCCTTTTTTTGGACAAGGAATTGCTGACAAGATTATAGTTGAACTTCATGAAACCGGCGATTATTCCAGTATTGTGTATTCCTCCGAACCTTCAAACCTGCTTATTGATGGTTCTGCGGTAGTATTGATTCCGGAGATTTATGGGGGTAATTATTTTGTGACTGTTAAACACCGGAATAGCATAACTGTTGTAAGTGCCCAGCCCTTATCATTCGCGGTATCTGCAGTAGAGTTGGATTTCAGGTTGGAAGGAACGGCTTTTATGGATAATATGCAGGTTTTGCCCGAGGGAGAAAGGCTGATGTTTGCAGGTGATATTAACCAGGATGGAGTTGTGGATATGAACGATGTAAACCTGATAGAATATGAAGCAGGTATTTTCTTGTCGGGGTACAGACCCACTGATATTAACGGCGATGGATGCATCGATAGTTCAGATCTGATCCGGGTGGATAATAATGCCCGTTCGAATGTGAGTGCTGTCTTTCCTTAAGATGCCTCTGCAAAGGAAAGCATCCTTTTTAAGAAAGATCTTTTGTGTCGATTTGCTTACCTGATGCTCCGGAACTTTCCTTCAATTTCAGAGGAAATTCTTCCAAAAACCTCCTCAAAGGAACCCAGTCCATCCACCTTGCTCACCCCATGAAGCTGGTTGTATTTCTGAATAACTGGCATGGTTTTTAATTCATGCTCCTGCAATCGCTTAACAATTTTTGCCGTACTGTTGTCGTAAGGCATACATCGTTCGGTTTTGCTCCTGGTATCCAGCCTGCTGATCAGTTCAAGGGTAGGAACTTCTATCTCAATCACCATTGAAATGGAAGAATTATGCTTCTTCAGCAGTCCATCGAGAATATAGGATTGCACCAGTGTTCGGGGATATCCTTTAAAGATGAATCCTTTTATCCCCTTACTTTCTTCCAGTTTCTTTTCAATGAGTTGAACAACTATCTCATCAGGAACAAGTTGTCCGTTTTCATAGAGTTCAGTTATTCTTTTCCCTGTTTCTGTTTTTTTTCTGATCTCATGATCGAGCATCGGGCCAGTAGCTACATATTCGAGGCCGAAATGCTTTGCCAGTGCTATTCCCTGCGACCCCCTGCCGGATCCAGGATAACCGAATAAAACAATATTGAAAAGGCTCTTGCTTAATTCAAGGGCAACAATTGACTTTATTTTTTCATGAACCTTTTCGATACTGAGCGTTCCATCAACTTCAAAATAGATACCTCTGTCGCGATAAAACTGAAGCACTGGCAGCGTTTTTTCATTGTATTCACGCAAACGGTTCCTGATTACCTCTTCATTGTCATCAGAACGTCCGGAAGTCTTTCCCCTGTTCATCAGCCTGCTCACCGATTCCTCTTCCGGCACGCTAAGGCTGATCAGGCAATTCAGAGAAGTATTCAGTTTGATCATGAGTCCTTCCAGAATATATGCCTGAATATAGGTCCTGGGGAATCCATCGAACAGGAAGCCATTTGAACCGGTATTCTCAGTAATGGTTTTTTCAATGATCTGAACGATGATTTCGTCAGGAACCAGTCCACCAGAGGCAATGATATGCTGGGCTTCAATGCCTAATTTGGTTTTTTCAGCCATTTCCTTACGAAGTAAAACACCTGTTGAAATATAGAACAGGTTATATTTCTTTACAAGGAATTCTGATTGGGTTCCTTTTCCTGCTCCCGGAGGGCCAAATAATGCGATATTGAGCATAACAATGATTAAAAGTTTACTATTCAAAGGTAACCTGATTAGCTCTCATTTTAAAGAGTAATCTGTAAACTTTCGTACGTCTCAAATGGAGGAATGTTTGGTGTTGCGCTGAATCTGAAATAATCGATGCCTGTTTTTCACTTTGAATCCTGGAGGGTAGAGGCAGTATATTATGGATACCTTGCAATTCTGCTCGTCGGCTACATTCTTCAAAAGTCAGTGAATCCGCATCAGGCAGAGATGTAGACTAAGTGATTGAGTTCTTATGATTCATGAATATGGATTCAATATATAGCATTCTTCGTTTTCAACTGCAAGATATCTGAAAAGAAGTGTCTTGTATCACTGATTACCAAAGCGTCAAATAGAGTGAGTGTTCCTACCTGGGAGATGCTACATTGAAATAACTCCCTGTGCGATTCATTACCAGAGGCATGAATCTCCACAGGGAGTTATTCCGGTCTTAAGATTTTATAATCTTACTTGCAGTATTTTTCAAGGTAGCCCTTAGCCTTGTCATTGCCCATTGCTGCAGAAATTCTCCAGTCGGGGCACATGAGTCCGTCGCCCGACAAATAATGTGCAGCCCCCTGTTGAAATAGGCGTCCTTATTTTTTGGCTCATGAGAGATAGCAGAACTGAAATCAGCTATACCCGATTTGTAATCCTGTAACTGAACGTAGCAGTTTCCCCTGTTGAGATAGCTCAGGACATGTTTTGAATCGAGTTCAATAGCTTTACTAAAGCTAACGATTGCTCCCTCGTAATCTCCTGTTGAGGCCTGGGATGTACCTTTGTTGTAATAACTTAGCTGGTAATTTGGATTACTGATAATGGCAGAGTCGTAATCTGACAATGCTTCTTTATGTAAACCCATTTTAGCTCGTTCTACCCCACGGTAATTATAAGCATCTGCAAAGTTCTTTTTTAATCGTATGGCTTTTTCGAAATCTATCAGTGCCTTACCACTCTGGAAAGCATCACTGTACATTTTTCCCTCTGTAATAATAGTAAATTGCTTCATCTGGTTTGTATTGAATCGCCATATTAATATCTTCCATGGCTCCTTCTTTATCACCGGATTCGATACGCGCTTTTGCCCGATAGAAATAGGCATTGAAATTTTTTGGAAATTTTTTAAGTGCAGCAGTGAAATCAACGATTGCTCCCTCTAAATCACCCTTCTGGGCTTTTTGTAATCCTTCAAGTAAAACCGGTGGGCGATAGGGGTCAATAAATTTTGGGGGAGCTGGCTTTTTCCCGGTTTTTGAAAGTGTGTCACCGCTTTCAGCATTCATCCTTTCACTTGCCTGGCTCCATGAAGTATCCGTCAATGCTGATGATTGGAATCCAGGCTCTTTTTTCACCTTCGTTGAATCCGGAAGGTTTTGCTCCCAGTTGAAAAGAGGGAATGATTCAGTGAAAGAAATGGATTTGTTCCCAAATAGGTTCTGATTGAAACTTATCAACAGCACCAGGAGGAGGATTGAAAATCCGTTATTTAATTTGGTCATATTTTTTGTCTGTATTTGTTATATAGTTAAGTGCATTTTTTAATTTGACTTGGTTTAAATTCAATCTTTTTTGATCATCAGTCAAATGTACCAGGATTCCTTACTGATGATTTTCAACAATTAGTTTCGCTGCTTTTGCTGAAGCTCCGTTCTCTCCTAATTTGGTTTTCATCTCTTTATAATCAGATTTCATTTGAGAATACTTATTCTCATCTTGCAATATCGAGTGAAGTTCCTTTGAAAGGGCACTCTTTGTAAATCGATATTGAATCAGTTCTTTTACTGCTTGTTTCCCAAGTACCAGGTTAACGAGTGAAATAAATTCAACTTTAACCAGCATCCATGCCAGCAAGGCTGTAATAAAACTCATCCTATAGCAAACCACCTGGGGTGTTCCGATGAGTCCGGTTTCAAGAGTGGCTGTGCCTGAGGTAACTATTGCCGCTTTAGAAAAATGTAGAAGGTCATAGGTTTTCCCGGT
The DNA here is from genome assembly GCA_016707785.1 of Bacteroidales bacterium. NCBI lineage: Bacteria > Pseudomonadati > Bacteroidota > Bacteroidia > Bacteroidales > Bacteroidales bacterium. The sequence goes on from JADJGZ010000015.1 coordinate 82,024, forward strand.
AATTACTTTTATCGGTAAATCCCTGGTAAATTTCTTATAAAAACCTTCTCCCAGGGAATTTACTCCTGCAATCACAAACTGGTATTCTTTGAATTCAGGGATGATACTAAGCATAATGGGGAGAATTCGTGAAATCTCCTGTTTCCTGCTGCCCGGTACAACTGCAATAACTGGTTTGCCTTCCAAACCATATTCCTTAATAAATGATGGGTCTGGAATAAACTCATTGATCGTATCTAATAAAGGGTGACCAACAAATTCTACATGATATCCGAATTTAGCATGGAAGTCTTTTTCAAATGGAAGGACTACAAAAGCCAGGTCCGTTCTTTTATGGATATTATGTATGCGACTTTGACGCCAGGCCCAAACTTGCGGGGAAATATAATACACTATCCTGATTCCTTTATCATGGGCATATTTTGCAATTCTCATATTAAATCCGGGATAGTCGACCAATAGCACGGTATCTGGTTTCCAGGTATCAATATCAGATTTACAGAACTTAATATTCTTTAGGATAGTCCTAAGATTAAGCAAAACTTCCAGGAATCCCATAAAAGCCAGGTCCTTGTAATGCTTTACAATTGTGCCTCCGGCTTGTTGCATGCGATCACCTCCCCAACACCTGAACTCAGCGGAAGGATCAAGTAATTTGATTTCCCTGATTAAGCGTGAACCATGCAGGTCCCCGGATGCTTCTCCTGCTATTACGTAGTATTTCATAAGCTAATACTTGAAATGATCAGAAAGGCAGGTTGAAAGGTTTCCCATGGATGAATATAAAGAAACATGCCATCATAATTACGGTGATCCCAAGGATGGCACGTCCGGATTTCTCTAGCTTTGCCTTCACCATAAAGTATCTCATGATCAATAAGTTGGGGATGAGACATAGCAATAATAAATTGGAGTCAAAAAGGTTTGTCATCCTGAAAGAAGACATTATGAGTCTACCGATAGGAATAAAAACCAATACCGATACACAAGGGATGATCAAGGCAATAATTATACCATTTAAATACCCGTCAGATTTTAGAAAGGATTTTATACTCATGAACCTCGACTATTTATTTTCTATTGAAAAATCCCAGTCATTCAACTGTTTAATGGACAGGTAAGAAGTCAGGTCGATATGAACAGGGACAACACTGACATAATTATTCCTGATTGCCCATTGATCAGTATCTGTGCCTTCATCCAGGTCTACGAAGCGGCCCTGAAGCCAGTAATAATTGCGTTTATGAGGGTCTTTACGTTCATCGAAGGATTCATCCCAGATTGCTCTTCCCTGCCTGGCAACCTTCACCCCTTGGAGCACTTCATCGTTCTTTGCCGGGAAGTTCACATTCAGGCATACTCCGGTATGCAGCCCTTTCTCAAGGACATTATTGCATATAGTGGTAATATAATCCCCACAATGGCTGAAATCAGCATAATAAGAATAGTCATTCAACGAAAACCCAATCGATGGAATATCCTCCATGGCTCCTTCCAATACAGCAGCCATAGTTCCTGAATACAAAATATTGATAGAAGAGTTAGACCCATGATTGATTCCGGAAACAATAAGATCCGGATTTTGCCTCATGATCACTTTCTGACCAAGTTTAACACAATCGACAGGCGTTCCGTTGCAGCTATATTCTTCGTATCCTTCTTCTTTTGCAATTTCATGAATCCTGAGTGGAGTCTGGATGGTAACAGCATGTGCCATCCCGGACTGAGGCTTATCAGGAGCAATAACTGTTACATCTCCCAGGTTTCGCATAATACCAATCAGGTATCTTAAACCAGGTGCAGAAATGCCATCATCGTTTGTAATCAGTATCTTAGGTTTTATCATCTTTAAAATGCAATAAAAATCTTAATTATTGGCCTTATCCTCGGTTAAGGATGCTTCGTGGTGGTGACTTTCCGGTATACTGGTTACACCGGCTGTAACAATAAACTTCATCACCTCTGTGGGTGATGCGTCAATAGCAGTAACATTTTCAGCAGCAATAATGAACAGATTGCCTGAAAAGTTATAGGAATGAGGCAGATAAACAGCAACCATTCCTTTTTCAATGCCTAGTTTAGTGAGGTCATGCTGTGTGATGAACCCCAGTTTATAGAGTTCAGCATCTTTATTAACCCTAACAAGCACAGGCTCGGTAAATTTCTTATCCTTCCCTACAAAGGCTGACATGAAATCTTTTATAGAAGTATAGATGATTTTTACCAATGGAGCCTGGCTGATGATTTTGTCCAGTGAATTCAGAATTGGTTTAAAGAGGATGGTTCCTCCAAGATAACCAATAAATGTAATGGTTACAAGGATTATTACCAATCCTAGTCCGGGGATCTTTATTCCTGTGAGGTTTGTGAGTGCCACAATCAACAATCCATCCACAAACTCAAAAAGCATCACCAATGCATAGATTGTAATTGCTAATGGAGCAATAAGTATAAGTCCCTGCAGGAAAAACCGAACAATCTTTGCCATTTTTATTGAATAATCTGCAAAATTACGGATTTAATTGCCAGCTCTTCTATCACTTACTGATTTAACAGCAATTAACAATCTTCCTTTTATTACTTACCCCATACTGTTACACGAAATGTAAATCCAGCAGAATAAAATGGAAATACAACCTTTTCTTCAGAAATTCCCCCTTTGTACTTGTTTTAATATTAAATCATTTTATAATGAAAGCAATATTTATAGTTTTAAGTGTCAGCATTTTAATCGCTGGTTGTGGGAAATTGACTGATGATTCTGATGCTTCGGTGGAAGTAATGAATTATCATGACCAAATCATCAAATCCTATGATACAATAATAGTGATTCCATATAGCGACGATGGAGGCAGCTATTATCCGAGGAAAGACGAAGCCTGCGACTCAATTGACTATGATAATGATGGTGTATTGGATTTTCTGCTCTATTCAAGTCATGAACAGCGCACAGGTCAATCCCCTCATGCCTGGTATATTGACCGTCTCGCATTTATCCGTTCTATTAACCCGGATTATACAATTGCTTTAAGTCCTTCAATCCCGGAAGGGATAAATAATTTTACAATGGGTGACAGGGTGAACAAAAGCTTCCTTTATTCCGAGAAGGGATTTATCTACCGTGACTTTAACGATGTGAACTCTGTTGAAAATGTGATACACAATGCAGGGGAGATTTTTATTGGTATCCGCAAGGAGAATGGATATCACAAATATGCATATGGATTTATTCAAATGCGGTTTATAGGGTATATTATCCTGCAAAGGTCAGTGCTTGGGAGCCATTGGACAGGTTGCCAGGTAGTGCCTTATTAAAATACTAGTGCGTATCATCTTTAAGGAATTTTTTTAATTCCTCCCAAAACAATTGCACCGGAAATCCCATTACATTGTAATAACACCCTTGAATGCCGGTTACCCCGGTATACCCTATCCAGTCTTGTATCCCATAAGAACCCGCCTTATCATAAGGACGATGGTGGTCGATGTAAAAATGTATCTCAGCATCAGAAAGGATTTTGAAACTGACTGATGTTTCAGCATGGAAAACATGTAATGAATGATTCGATTTCAGACAAACTCCTGTAAATACCTGGTGTGTTTTACCTGATAACATTTTCAGCATTTCGATGGCCTCCTTTTTCCCGGAAGGCTTTCCGATATACATCCCATCCAGCCATACAATGGTGTCTGCAGTGATAAGTAATGACTTGTCAGGATATGCTGAGATGTTGAATGCATTGGCTTTAAGTTCACATAAATACCTTGCAATTTCAACACCTTTAAGCTCTTCAGGATAGATTTCCTCCACATCAATATCCACTAATTCATATTGTAAGCCTAGTTCTTTAAGCAGATGTTGCCGACGGGGCGATTTTGAACCGAGAAGAAACCGGTGTTCAGGAAAGCTGTGTGGTATCATTTAATAATATGTATTTCAAAGTTTAAAGTTTATCCAGATCCAGGCCATTGAAGCAATACCTCCAACCATAATCCATTTTACCAAAGTACTTAGTCTGTGGAATGATGCCTTTGATTTTGCCCGGAAGAGCAATAGTATTAACACTAACATCGGTAACTCCACAGCAAATATCAACCAGGCCACAACCATTGGGAAATCCATTTTACTTAAAAAAACCTGTCCAATTATGAGCAGAGCGAGAAGCACTATGCACAATCCAAGCAAAAGAAATCGTGTTTTTTTTACCCCGAGTACAATCGGAACTGACCGGCAGCCATGGCGGGAGTCACCTTCCATGTCTTCCACATCTTTGATAATTTCCCTGATGAAACTGAGCAGGAAGGCAAACACTACTATACCAATAGCAATTTTTGAAATAGGTTTTGTTTCATAAAGATTGATGCCAGAACGTTTCAGCAAAATCCATTCAAAAAACCAGGCCATTCCAAGTGTTAACGATGACATGAACGACACAGCAAGATTTCCCCAAACCAGGCTTTTTTTAAGCCGGATAGCATACCACCAGACAGATATTAAAGCAAGTATGAGTGGAATCAAGGGTGTAGAGGTACCCATCATATAGGATAGTAACATCATTCCGGCCAGGCTCAGTAAACTCAAGGCAAGGGCACTTCCCTTTAGAATACCTGCATTGAAATTACCATCAACAGAAGGTCTGTCGGGGCGATTTACAAGATCAATATCGATATCATGATAATCATTGATTAAATAGCCTGTTACTGCTATGAGCATGGTAATCATCACCATTAGCCCGAAAGCAGTTGTTCCCATCTGAAAATCAGTGCCACTCATCGAATAATAAGGCTTCACAACGAAATACCTGAATGCATACATTGTCAATGCAATAATGACCAGGTTTGGTAATCGGATGAGTGTGATAAGCGACTTCAAGGACTTGGATTTAAAAGATGAGAGGCCTGTTTGAGATTTTATCGGATTTGAGATTTGAATATTTAGGGATAAATGATAATCTTCTGCACTGATTGTAATCTTTTGTCTTTAACAACCTGTAGCAGATAAATGCCTGGTGTTATCCCATTTATAGTGAGATTCGGAGATTGAATTTCGGAACGCTGAAACACGATGTTGCCAGGCATGTTAACAATAAACACATTTTCCAGACTCTCGCCGGACTCCTGCCATATCGTAAATGAGCCTTTAGAAGGATTTGGAAAAACCTTGCAATGATCATCGCAATTGTTAAATATGGGTATTGATGTTATTAACCCGCAGGGAATTGTATTGTCGGGATATAGTGTGATACCATCCTGACGGAAACAGTTAAGTACAAAGGTAGAAGCATCAGTTATATATCCGGGAGTAGGTTGTATCAACCCAAATGAGGAACCTAAACCTTCAATGATCGAAATTCCATACCAGTTGTTGATATTCCAACTTTTGCGATACGTTTCTCCAATCTTTACAGAATCAATGGATTCAACAATGGCAGGTGAAAAAGTAAATGTTGAAAGTACTCCCTGAATTGTATCTCCTAACAGAAGATTAAAATCATAAAGAAGTTGTTCTGTTGTTTCAGATGGTGCTATAAAGTAGACTTTTCTCTGTTGTTCATCTTCCCTGATCGCACCTTTATATCCGGGAGTATTGTAAGGTGAGCATGAGCCTAATGAACTAAAATCAACAAATGGAACTGTCAGTTTCTGGCAGGATGTTCCATTGATAGTAGTATCTCCTGAAAGAGTAATAGAGTATTCTTCAAAGCCAAAACCAAACATGCATTGTGCCTGGGTGTAATCAAAGTTCCAGGTGGCATTGCTATCTGGAAAAGGATGATAAAGGCTTGTCTGGGAAATGGCCTTAAAAGAACCTATCAAAAGAAAGAGAATGAGTAACTTTTTCATCAGCCTGAATTACTAAATAGGGTATATATAAATAGGATTTTAAGAGCATTAAGGTTGCAGTGTTATTTTTTCAAATTGCCGAGCCGAAGGCTTCCCTTCGGGAAATTGTCGAATTGTCGAATTGTCGAATTGTCGAATTGTCGAATTGTCGAATTGTCGAATTGTCGAATTGTCGAATTGTCGAATTGTCAAATTGTCAAATTGCCGAATTGTCAAATTGCCGAATTGTCAAATTGTCGAATTAACAATTGATCACCAATGGTAAGCATCTTCATTCATCCACTGTCCCTGGACTTTCAGAACCTGCTCAATCACATCGCGTACGCATCCATGTCCTCCGTTATGATGTGAAATATATGTTGCCAGTGCCTTGATTTCTTCAGCCGCATCAGAAGGACATGTGGGAACCCCTACCTTACGCATGATTTCATAATCAGGGATATCATCACCCATGAACAGAACTTCTTCAGTGCTGAGGCCATGTTCGGCAAGATATTCTTCAAAAACTTCTATTTTGCGTTCTACTCCGAGGAAAACATCACTTACCCGTAATGATTCAAAGCGTTTTTTTACTGATTCAGAATAAGCTCCGGATATGATGGCGATGCGATATCCCTTTTTCATAGCAAGCTGTAAGGCATATCCATCTTTGACATTGGCAGTCCGCAAAGCTTCCCCGTTACTCATGAGGATTACTGTACCATCTGTTAGTACTCCATCGTAGTCAAAAATGAAAGTATTGATCTTGAGGAGGCGTTCCTTATAATTTGACATAACTTACCTGAATGAAATTAAGCATTGAATCTTGAGATGATTTTTTCAGCCAACAATCGGTAAAGTTCTGCATATTCAGGCTGAGAAGCAAGTAAGTCAATGTGTTTCTGAATTACCTCAAGATCATTTCTTTTCGCCGGTCCTGTCTGGACCATCGCTGGATCCCCCAGGCAGGCTTTCCTGGATGTTTCGGTTATCAGAGGTTTAAGATCGTCAAAGTTCAGACCTTCCTTCCGAAGGATATCACTGGCCATCGTGAACATGAGGTTGGTATAATTTGAGGCAAAAACAGCCGCAACATGTAACATCATTCTCTGCCTGCTATCTGCAAAACGAACAATATCTGAAAGATCGGAAGCAAGTTTTTCTAAAAGTCTGAGTGTTGTTTGCCCTGAAGCTTCAATAAATATTGGAACTCTTGTGAGATCCAGTGGGATATCTTTTGAGAAGGTCTGGAGAGGGTAAAGGATACCATATTCGGAAGATAGGCTTGCCAGTGCCTCCATATTTATTGAACCTGCTGTATGCACGACTATTTGATTCTTCAGTTTGAGTTCTTTAACAACTGATGAAATCGCTGAATCAGTAACAGCAAGTATGAATAGATCCGTGTCCTGTCGGAGGTTCAAAAGAGAGGAAGTGTGGAAACAACCAAGTTCGTTTGCCAGCTTTTGTGCAGAATCTTCATTTCGGCTGTACACCTCTCTGATCAGGTATCCTTTTCTTTTCAATCCTTTCCCCAGGTGCCAGGCAACATTTCCGGCACCAATCAGACTAATACTCCGGATTTCGGAAGGGAAGGTCATGGGTTAGAGCTGCTAATCTTATTCTTTGGTAGTTTCTGTCGTCTTTCCTTCTTTTTTAGTGCTAACCCTTCGTATGATAGCATAACTTAAGCCTGAGAAAAGCAGGATGATCCCAAACCAGAGTACATTCATATAAGGGAATATCACAGCCTTTATAACAATGAAATCTTCCTTCTTTTCATAAATTCCAACCATGATGGCCTGAGAATCAGGGGACACGCCTTCAAAACTCAATTTCACGTTCAAAGCATCAATATTTGCATCTTCCCTCTTAAGTTCACCATTCACTATAAGGTACTTCATACTGGTTTCCAGGGCCCCCGCATTCATACTGAGTACCCTGAAATTGGCAGTCAGGGATGCATTATTGGGGTCTTCCTCCTTCATGTCGGCGATAATGGTATCGAGGATTACATAGCTTCTGGAAATGATGATCGTATCCTTCATATGCATCTCTTCCACACCTGACCTTGAATAGCCTGCTGAATCCACCGGACCATTGATTGTCTGGGTAAAACTGATGAAAGTATAGATGTCCTTATCAATAAAGTGCTTGGTATCCGGATTGTATACATTTCCCATTCTTTCATTATGATTCACGGAAGGGAATACAGAAAATGCGATTTTCCCTTCTGAAAAGTCCTCTTTTTTAACAAAATCAAGTTTATAGAATGTTTCACGGCCTTTTTCCTCACTACTGCTATATGTCACCAGGTATTTACCCATAGGCTGACTTATACCTTTCATCAGAAGCAGGTTTTCCTTATTGTCTTCTGCCTGACCGAGGTCCATTCCTGAAGTATTCCTGGAAATTACTTGTGAATTGCTGAAAGCAAGCAAAACGCCAAGAATGAAAATGGCAAAACCCGCATGAGTGAAAGCTGAACCAAGGTTCGTAGTTTTGCGCATGTATTTAATGATATAATCAATGGAAACTGTGGTGGCAAATATTACAAAATATAACAACAACAGGTGACTAATACGGGTAATGCCATCTCCAAAAGCCACCAGGGCAGATACCAGCAATGCAATTCCCGCATTGATCATCATCTTTTTTAGAAAGGGCTTTACTTCATTTCTGCCATAAGTAAGATACTGGCTGATGGATATCAGTAATGCGACAAGTAAAGCGAATGGTAGTTGCCATGTGTTATAAAAATTGACATTATCAACAGGAGGTGCGATAGCAGTGCCAAGGACTTTGTTAATAACTGGGATTGAAGTAGTAAGGATTACCTGGAATGCTGAAAGTACTATGATAACAGAACCAATAAGCATCCAGAATTCCTTCGAAATTACCTCATCACCATCTTTCTTTGCGAAATATTTCCTCTTTATTATCAGTAGAATAATTGGTATAATAAGGAAGAGCCCGTTGAAGATTAGCATCTGCAATGCCATTCCGCTGTCTCCAAAGGCATGAACAGAAGTTTCTCCAAGAACCCCGCTTCTGGTAAGATAAGTTGCATAGACCACAAAGAACCATCCTAAGAAGGTGAACAGGTAGGTTGTTCCATAGGAATGGAATCTTTTACTGGCAATCAGCATGAGGTGTAAGGATGCCACGAGCAATAACCAGGGAACAAATGAGGCATTCTCAACCGGATCCCATGCCCAGAATCCACCAAAAGTAAGGGACTCATAAGCCCATCGACCACCCAGGATAATCCCGTTTCCGAGTAATAAGATTGAAGCCAGTGTCCAGGGAATAGCAGGACGAAGCCAGCTATGATATTGACCTCTCCAGAGAGAAGCCAATGCATAACTGAAAGGTATAAGGGTGATGGCATATCCAAGGAATAATGATGGCGGGTGAATGACCATCCATATGTTTTCAAGTAATGGATTCAGTCCATTGCCATCAATGATCATGGAAAGATAATTTGGCTCTTTAAAAAGGTCAATTCCCATATTCTGTGGCATTTCCCTGAGGAGGTTGAATGGACTGGCTCCAATGTTAATGCCACCTAATTTAACGCCTAATACCATAGATATAAGGAATACCTGGCCGGAAAGAAAAACCGTCATTACCCATGGTTTCCATTCCTTTGCTGTCCTGAAGAGGATTAAACCGAGGAAGCCTTGTAAAAGTGCCCACGTCAGGAAACTTCCTTCCTGACCTGCCCATAAACTTGAAAGGAGGAATTTGGGAGCCAGGTCTTTTCCCGTATATTGCCACACATAAGAATATTCAAAATAGTGGTTGAATATTAAGAAATAAAGAGTTCCTATTGTAGCTAAGAGGGTTAGGAAGTGTAGGATAAAAAATGAATCTGCCGTCAATTCGTACTTCACGCGGATCCCAGGTTTCCGGGTAGCCTGAATGTAGAAAAAGATGGAAATCAGCAATGAAATTGTGCTTGCCCAGATAAATCCTTTACCTAAAGAACCAGCGAGGAGGTGCTCTCCTATATATTGTATATTCATGTATCGAAATATGTTTATGGCACAAATTTAATCTTAAAAACAAATAGAAAATGAACCTGCTTGTAATTTGGAATGCAATATTTAGAATCATTCAATGAAATGGAAACTGCCTAACCATTTTAAAGTATTGATAATAAGTCGTTTTTCCAATATTATTTCATTTGGCAAGACAAGATAAATTGAATTGAAGCAGTTGCTGAATATTCATATGTACATTACGACCGGCCATTTATTTCTTTCGTTGTGAAATGAAAGCCCAATTCTATACCTATGGATTAATTATTAGTGAATAATTTATTAATTTATTATTATTGCCTGTCGATTTCTTGTTTGTATCAAAATTTGTCTAATGGTTATTGAGATAAAGGAAGTTAAAAGCAAAAAGGATTTGCACCGGTTTATTCATCTGCCTGCTATTATTCATGAAGGTCATTCCAACTGGGTACCTCCAATTTATCTTGATGATCGTACTTTTTTCAATCCTTCTAAAAACAAAGCATTTGAATATTGCGACACCATTCTGGCACTTGCTTACAAAAATGGTAAGGTGGTTGGTCGGATTATGGGGATTGTGAATCACCGGTATAATGAGATTCATCAGGAGAAAGATGGACGTTTTTGTTTTATGGAGACATGGAATGATACGGAAGTATTCCATGCACTTATCTCATATGTAGAAAACTGGGCAAGGGAAAAGGGAATGCAGAAACTTGTCGGCCCCCTTGGCTTCTCAGATAAAGACCCACAGGGATTCATGGTTCATGGTTTTGGTGAGCCCATTGTATTGGCTACCAATGGCAATTTCCCTTATATGCCTGAGATGCTTGAAGCAGAAGGTTATACAAAGAAAATTGACTGTGTGGTATATAAGGTATTAATTCCTGATACTATTCCGGAATTCTACCAGGCCATTTATAAAAGAGCCTTGATTAATAATGATGTCGAAATCCTGGAATTCACCGAACGGAAAAAAATCAAACCTTTAATTCACCCTGTACTTAGGTTACTAAATGAAACATTTGCTGATTTGTATGCATTTGCTCCATTCGATGAGAAAGAAATGGATGATTTTGCCAACCGATACCTGCCATTGCTAGATCCCAATTTTATAAAAGTTATACGCGACCGCCAAGGCAATATTCTATCCTTCATTATAGGAATGCCTGATATAAGCAAGGGGATTATCGCTTGTAAAGGGCGGATTCTGCCATTTGGTATCCTTAGAATCATTCATGCCAGAGCAAAATCAAAGCAGTTAAACCTCTTATTGGGAGGAATAAGAGAAGAATATCGGGGGAAAGGACTGGATGTAATCATGGGGATAAAGATGCTGGAGACAGCAAAAAGGAGAGGGATGCATTTCATCGACAGTCACCTGGAACTCGAGACAAACCATAGGATGCGTCGTGAGATGGAGAAAATGGGAGGGGAGGTTTATAAAAGGTACAGGATTTATCAAAAACAAATAGTTGATTATTGAGCATTGAGTATTGGTTCACAGGTAGCCTTGTCGTAAAAGAATATTATTTATTTTGAATTTCTTTATCATTATAAATTCTTTTCATATCTTTGCACCCCTCTAAATAATTCAGTATTAATCACTAACCGAAAGGAAGTTATTTCATCATGATCATTGTTCCTGTAAAAGAAGGCGAAAGCATCGACCGCGCGTTGAAGAAACTGAAACGTAAATTTGAAAAAACCGGTGTCGTTAAAGAACTCCGCGAAAGGCAGAAGTTCACGAAGCCATCTGTGAAACGTAGAGAAGAGATTCTCCATGCTGTTTACGTTCAGCAGCTCCAGCAGGCAGAGGAAAAGTGATTTTAAGGTAATTTTTTTTACCGATTGGCAGGAAGTAAGTCTTGCTCTTTTCAAAATAATGTTGTATTTTTAGCGTTAGCTAATTAGAACTTTTGAAAGAGCGTGGTTACTTCCTGTTGATTTTTTAGAATGCTGAAAGAGAGATTTATTGATTATCTTAGGTTTGAAAAGCGGTTTTCTCCGCATACCATCAAGTCATATGAGCATGATTTAATGCAATTCTCTGCATATCTGCAGGCTCAATACAATGAAGAACATCCGGAAAATGCCTTACCTGAAATGATTCGGTCATGGATGGTATCCCTTCTTGAGGCTAATATCACATCCCGTTCAGTCAACAGGAAATTATCCACACTAAATTCATTTTATCATTTTTGTCTTCGGAGTGGAGAAATTGAACTCAATCCATTAAAGAAAGTGAATGCTCCGAAATCATCTTCCGGTTTACCTGTTTTTTTGGACAAGGATAAAATGGAAGATTTATTCCAGGAAATACATTTTGAGGATACTTTTGAAGGATGCAGGGACAGGACAATGATTATGCTGCTATATTCAACCGGAATCAGGCGATCGGAACTACTTGGGCTAAAGAGTCAGGATTTAGACCTGGTTAAGGGCACATTAAAAGTGTTAGGAAAGAGAAACAAAGAAAGAATTATTCCAATTGGTAGTTACATTTGTACTCAATTGGAAATATATATCAGGAGTAAGGAAAAAATTATGCTGGAACAGGCTTTAATTACTGATGACTTATTACAAACAAACAGGAGGAAGGTGAAGTCTGCCAATTATTCAAAACAGAGAAACAATACCGATATTTTATTTGTTACATCTGCCGGACGACCGATCGGGGCCAGGCAGGTTTATGATATTATTCATAAGCTGTTATCGCAGGTTTCATCACAGTCGAAGCTTAGCCCTCATGTATTGAGGCATACTTTTGCAACACATATGCTGAATGATGGTGCTGACCTGAATTCAATAAAGGAATTACTCGGACATACCAGCCTGGCGGCTACCCAGGTTTATACTCACAATACGATAGAGAAATTAAAACTGATATTTAAACAAGCCCATCCAAGGGCGTAAAAAAGGAGGAACTATGAGAGTGAAGATTAACTCAGTTCATTTCAAGACGGACAAGAAACTTGATGATTTTATTTCCGAAAAGATGGACAAACTCGTAAGCCTTCACGATGGAATCATCGGGAGCGAAGTTACCCTCAGGGTTGATAATACGGATGCACCGGATAATAAGATAGCCGAGATAAAGTTAATGGTGCCGGGGAATGATCTTTTTGCGAGAAAACAGAGTAAATCCTTTGAAGAAGCGGCTGATACTGCTGTGGAAGCGCTACGTCGCCAACTAACTAAACACAAGGAAAAACAGAGAGGAGAATAAATATTAAAAAAATATTCATTACTCATTTGGTAATTCAAATAAAGTGTCTAAATTTGCAGTCCTTTTTGAAAGGACTGCTTTTGTTTTATAAAATATCATTCTAATTTACTGGGATTAAGGTTGTTGGATTGCGAGGATTGAGTAAAAGCTAGTATTTTAAACAAAAGTGGGAAATTGCCGATGTAGCTCAGTTGGTAGAGCAGCTGATTTGTAATCAGCTGGTCGGGGGTTCGAGTCCCTCTATCGGCTCTGTTCATTAATATGTTGGGGGGATACCAGAGCGGTCAAATGGGGCAGACTGTAAATCTGTTGGCTAAGCCTTCGGAGGTTCGAATCCTCCTCCCCCCACAAACATCAGCGGAAGTAGCTCATTTGGTAGAGCGATAGCCTTCCAAGCTATAGGTGGCGGGTTCGAGCCCCGTCTTCCGCTCAAGATATAGTTCTCGGCTCCCGGTTTTCATTCCAAGATTTCCGGGTGATGCTGTTAACAGAAGGGATTAAAAGCCTTTGTAGCTCAGTGGTAGAGCACTTCCTTGGTAAGGAAGGGGTCAGGAGTTCAACTCTCCTCAAAGGCTCAATTTTTTGTGCTTAAACATTAACAAGTAAATCCATAAACATTAATTATCATGGCAAAAGAAAAATTCGATCGTTCAAAACCTCACGTGAACATCGGTACCATTGGTCACATTGACCATGGAAAGACCACGCTCACGGCTGCTATCACTCTTGTGTTGGCTGAAAAAGGTCTTTCGGAATTCAGGTCATTCGATTCAATTGACAACGCTCCGGAAGAAAAGGAAAGAGGTATTACCATTAATACAGCCCACGTTGAGTATCAGACTGCGAATCGTCATTATGCTCACGTTGACTGTCCAGGTCATGCTGACTATATTAAGAACATGGTTACTGGTGCTGCCCAGATGGACGGTGCTATTATCGTTGTTGCTGCTACTGATGGTCCAATGCCTCAGACCCGCGAGCATATCCTTCTCGCACGTCAGGTAGGTGTTCCTCGTCTGGTGGTTTTCATGAACAAGGTTGACCTTGTTGATGATGAAGAAATTCTTGAAATCGTTGAAATGGAAATTCGTGATCTTCTCACATTCTATGGATTCGACGGTGACAAAACTCCTGTTATCCAGGGTTCAGCTCTTGGTGGACTGAACAAGGAAGAGAAATGGGTTGATAAGATCATGGAACTCATGGATGCTTGTGATAATTGGATCCTTTTACCAGAGCGTTTGGTTGACAAACCATTCCTTATGCCTATTGAAGACGTATTCTCAATCACAGGCCGTGGAACAGTTGCTACAGGTAGAATTGAAACCGGTATCATCCATGTTGGTGATCCAGTTGATATCATCGGTATGGGTGCTGAAAAAATGAAATCAGTTTGTACTGGTGTTGAAATGTTCCGCAAACTTCTTGACACTGGTGAAGCTGGTGACAATGCAGGTTTGTTACTTCGCGGTGTTGATAAAGACACCATCCGTCGTGGTATGGTTATTGCAAAACCAGGTTCAATTACTCCTCACAAACATTTCAAAGCTGAGGTTTATATCCTGAAGAAAGAAGAAGGTGGACGTCATACTCCATTCCAGAATAAATATCGTCCTCAGTTCTATTTCAGGACCACTGATGTAACAGGTGAAATTACCCTGCCAGCTGGTGTTGAAATGTGTATGCCTGGTGATAATATCACAATTGAAGTTCATTTGATCGCTGAAATCGCTATGAATATGAACCTCCGTTTCGCTATCCGCGAAGGTGGTCGTACAGTAGGTGCAGGTCAGGTAACTGAAATTCTGGACTAATACATAAAAAACACAGGAGTGGTGTTCCCGTCATGAGGAACACCTTTCCTGCCTTAAATAATTAATGTTTGTGGTTGTTTTGCCTGTCCTAGGGCAGACGAACTGAACAGGCAAGAACTGAACGGGTGTAGCTCAATTGGTAGAGTGGCGGTCTCCAAAACCGTAGGCTGTGGGTTCGACCCCTACCACCCGTGCTAAATATTAGAAAAATGGCAAAGAATAAGTTCGTAGAGTACGTCACAGAGAGTTACGATGAACTCATGCACAAAGTATCCTGGCCTACCTGGAGTGAGTTACAAAACAGTGCTGTCGTAGTATCCATTGCTTCCCTTATCATTGCACTTGTTGTGTTTTTGATGGATAAGGCGTTTACAGTATTGTTGCAGCAGTTTTATCAACTGTTTTAGCAGATTTACTGCAGTCTAATATTAATACCAACCTTAATTCACCATCCGGCATGGGCGATCAAGTGAAAAAATGGTATGTGGTACGAGCCATCAGCGGGAATGAGAAAAAGGTTAAACAATACCTTGAAAGTGAAATTAATCGCCTGAATCTTCAGGACTACATTTCACAAGTGCTTATTCCAACTGAGAAAGTATACCAGGTGCGTAATGGCAAGAAAATCAGCAAAGAGCGTAGCTATTTGCCTGGATATGTTCTTGTTGAAGCAGTTTTGGTGGGCGAAATTCCACACATTATTCGCAACATTCCGGGGGTTTTGGGATTCCTTGGCTCGAAGGATGAACCCGTTCCCCTGAGACCGGCCGAAGTGAACAGAATTCTGGGTAAAGTCGATGAGCTCTCTGAGCAAGGCGCCGAACTCAGTGTACCGTTCATAGTTGGTGAAACCGTAACTGTGACTGACGGTCCTTTCAACAGTTTCAGCGGTGTGATTGAAGAAATCAATGAAGAGAAGAAAAAGCTGAAAGTCATGGTAAAGATTTTCGGGAGAAAAACACCTCTCGAATTATCATTCATGCAAGTTGCAAAGGAATCTTAATTCCTTTTACGTTAATCCGCAAGTACAAATCCTTTAAGAAAATTGCAAAATGGCAAAAGAAGTTGCTGGCTTAATTAAACTGCAAATCAAAGGAGGTGCGGCTAATCCTTCGCCCCCTGTTGGACCTGCTTTAGGCTCCAAGGGTGTGAACATTATGGAGTTTTGTAAACAGTTTAACGCACGTACGCAAGATCAGTCTGGGAAAATTATTCCAGTGATCATTACTGTTTATAAGGACAAATCATTTGAATTTGTCATTAAAACATCTCCAGTAGCCGTTCAACTCCTTGAAGCAACAAAGCTGAAAAGCGGCTCTGCCGAACCTAACCGTAAGAAAGTAGCATCTGTTACCTGGGAACAGGTACAAGCTATTGCCGAAAACAAGATGCCTGACCTCAATTGCTTTGAACTGGAATCAGCCATGAAAATGGTTGCCGGTACAGCAAGGAGTATGGGTATCACGGTTAAAGGCGAAGCCCCTTTTGCACTGTAATAGCTATGCATAAGCATTCCAATTACATTCAACAATGTGTATCATTTCTATTAACCTGACGTGAAATGGCTAAACTGACTAAGAATCATAAACTGGCTTTAGCTAAATACGACAAGGACGCTGCTTATGCGCTTGCTGATGCTGCACGAATTGTCAAGGAGATAACAACATCTAAATTCGACGCTTCTGTTGATATTGATGTTCGCCTTGGCGTTGACCCCCGTAAAGCCAACCAAATGGTACGTGGTATTGTTACCCTACCCCATGGAACTGGCAAAGTTGTGAGGGTCCTCGTGCTCTGTTCTCCTGAAAAGGAAGAAGAAGCAAAAGCCGCAGGAGCTGACCATGTAGGTCTTGATGACTATATCCAAAAAATAAAGGAAGGTTGGACTGATGTTGACGTTATCATTACGATGCCGTCCATCATGCCTAAAGTCGGTGCTCTGGGACGTATCCTCGGACCTCGTGGTCTGATGCCAAACCCCAAGACCGGTACCGTTACAATGGAAATAGGAAAAGCCGTACAGGAAGTGAAAGCCGGGAAAATCGACTTTAAAGTTGATAAGTACGGGATTATTCATGCCTCCATCGGTAAAGTTTCTTTTGAACAGGATCAAATCATTGAAAATGCAAGAGAGTTAATCTCTACCATTATCAAATTGAAGCCATCCTCTGCAAAAGGAACCTACATGAAAAGTGTCTTCATGTCCAGTACAATGAGTCCTGGAATTCGTATTGATCAAAAATCGATCACAGCCTAAGCCTGGTAAGAGTAAGTATTTGATCCTTAAGAACAAACATCATTATGAGAAAAGAAGATAAGAATCAGCTGATCGATACCCTTACCGAAGAATTAAAGGCTTCAAATTACCTTTATATTACTGATATTTCAGACATGAACGTTGCTAACACTAATCGTTTGCGCCGTTTGTGCTTCAAAAGGGATGTCAAGTTGATTGTCGTGAAAAATACCCTGCTCCAAAAAGCAATGGTTCATTCCGGCAAGGACTTTAGCCCATTGTTTGATGTTCTGAAAGGTCACACCTCAATTATGATCGCAAATCAGGGAAATATCCCTGCCAAGCTGATCAAGGAATTTAGGAAAACATCCGATAAGCCCCTGTTAAAAGGAGCCTATGTTGAAGAAATGACTTTTATCGGTGATAAGGAACTTGATGCACTCATTGCTATCAAGAGTAAAAATGAACTTATCGCTGATGTTGTCGCTCTTCTTATGTCACCTGCAAAGAATGTTATTTCATCTCTTCAGTCAGGCGGACAAACATTATCAGGTGTGCTCAAGACCTTATCCGAACGTCCTGAATAATTTTCAGGTACAGTGAGCAAAAAAACAAAAATTAATCTAATTAGTAAAACACTTTAAAATCAAATAAAATGGCAGATTTAAAAGCTTTCGCTGAACAGTTGGTTAACCTGACAGTTAAGGAAGTAAACGAACTGGCTAAAATTCTCAAAGATGAATATGGTATTGAACCAGCAGCAGCAGCTCCAGTCATGATGGCCGGTCCTGCAGCAGGTGGCGACGCTCCTGCAGCTGAAGAGAAAACCAAATTCGACGTGATCCTCAAGAGTGCAGGCCAAGCAAAATTGGCTGTTGTAAAACTTGTTAAGGAACTTACCAGTCTCGGTCTTAAAGAAGCAAAAGACCTCGTTGATGCTGCTCCAAAAGCCATCAAAGAAGGCGTTTCAAAAGACGAAGCTGATGCCCTTAAATCACAACTTGAAGAAGCCGGCGCTGAAGTTGAGGTTAAGTAAATAATGCTATTTGGCACAATTACCAAACAGACTGCTTACTTATGCCTTACGCGTAGGTGAGCAGTTTGTTTCCTTCCCGATTCTTGAATCGGGATTAATTGTTTAAATACTTTATTTGTTCATCCTTAAATTTTACTGCATTGGCTTCAAATAAAATCGAACGGATCAATTTCGGTACCACCCAGATAAAGGCGGATTACCCCGATTTTCTCGAAATTCAGATCAAGTCATTCCAGGATTTTTTCCAGCTGGAAACAAATCCTGATAATCGTATCAATGAAGGACTATTCAAGGTTTTCTCCGAGAATTTTCCTATTACTGATGCGAGGAATAACTTCGTTCTGGAGTTTCTTGATTATTACATAGACCCCCCTCGCTATTCCATTGAGGAATGCCTGGAAAGGGGTTTAACTTATAGTGTCCCCCTTAAAGCAAAATTGAAGCTTTATTGTACCGACCCGGAGCATGAAGATTTTGAGACCATTATTCAGGATGTATATCTTGGTATGATCCCATACATGACTCCTAAAGGTACTTTTGCTATCAATGGAGCTGAAAGGGTAGTAGTATCACAGCTGCACCGCTCCCCGGGTGTATTCTTCGGGACAAGCTACCATACCAATGGACAGCAGTTGTACTCCGCCAGGATTATCCCTTTCAAAGGTTCCTGGATGGAATTTACTACTGATATCAACAATGTGATGTATGCTTACATCGACAGGAAAAAGAAACTTCCTGTTACCACATTGCTGAGAGCTATCGGTTATGAAAGCGACAAGGATATCCTTGAAATTTTTGACCTCGCTGAAGAAATAAAAGTCAGCAAAGCAGGTCTTAAAAAATATGTTGGTCGCCGATTGGCTGCCAGGGTACTCAAAACCTGGATAGAAGATTTCGGTGACGAAGATACCGGTGAAGTTGTATCCATCGAACGTACAGAAGTAATCATCGATCGTGAAACCGTATTGGAATCCAATCATGTGGATATGATCGTTGATTCTGGTGCCAAATCCATACTTCTGCATCGTGAAGATGTCAATTCCCAGGAATTTGCCATCATTTTCAACACCCTTCAGAAAGATACCGCCAATAATGAGAAAGAGGCTGTAGAGTACATCTACAGACAGCTGCGTAATGCAGAACCTCCTGATGAGGAAACAGCACGTGGTATCATTGATAAATTGTTCTTTTCCGATAAACGTTATGATCTTGGCGATGTTGGTCGCTACAGGATTAATAAAAAATTGGGAATTAACACTGACCTGGATACCAGGGTTCTCACCAAGGAAGATATCATCTCAATTATCAAGTATTTGATTGGTCTTATTAACTCCAAGACCGAAGTAGATGATATTGACCACTTGAGCAATCGTCGTGTCCGTACTGTAGGTGAACAGCTTTATAACCAGTTTGGTGTAGGGCTTGCCCGTATGGCCAGGACTATTCGCGAACGTATGAACGTTCGTGATAACGAGGTTTTCACTCCAATGGACCTCATCAATGCTAAAACACTTTCGAGTGTTATCAATTCATTCTTTGGGACTAACCAGTTGTCGCAGTTCATGGATCAAACCAATCCACTGAGTGAGATCACCCATAAGCGCAGGGTTTCCGCCCTGGGTCCAGGGGGTCTTTCCAGGGAAAGGGCCGGATTTGAGGTGCGCGACGTTCACTATACCCATTATGGGCGTCTCTGTACAATCGAGACTCCTGAAGGACCGAATATCGGTCTCATTTCTTCTCTCTGTGTCTATGCTAAAATCAATAAGCTGGGCTTCATTGAAACTCCTTATAAGAGAATTACTGATGGTAAGGTTGAACTGAATGAAACAGTTTACCTGAGTGCTGAAGAAGAAGAAAATAAGATTATTGCCCAGGCTACCACATCAATCGATAAGGATGGCCTGATCACATCAGACAGGGTTAAGGTACGTTACCTTGCGGATTATCCTTTGATCGAAAGACAAAAGGTGGATCTCATGGATATTGCCCCTAACCAGATTGCCTCCATTGCAGCTTCGCTCATCCCGTTCCTCGAACATGATGATGCAAACCGTGCGCTGATGGGATCAAACATGATGCGTCAGGCAGTTCCTCTCTTAAACCCGGAAGCACCTATTGTTGGTACCGGGCTTGAAGGGAAAGTTGCCCAGGATTCCAGGGCTCTTATCAATGCAGAAGGTGACGGAATGGTTGAATATGTTGATGCAACCCAGATTGTTATCCGATATGCAAGGATTGAAGAAGAAAGACTTGTTAGTTTTGATGATGATGTGAAGGTATATAACCTTACTAAATTCACCAGGACGAACCAGAATACCTGTATAAACCTTCGTCCGATCGTTAGAAAAGGCGATAAGGTGAAAAAGGGACAGGTTCTGTGCGAAGGCTATGCCACCCGTGGTGGAGAACTGGCATTAGGTCGTAACCTGATGGTTGCATTCATGCCTTGGAAAGGGTATAATTTTGAGGATGCAATCGTTATCTCTGAAAAAGTAGTGAAGGAAGATATCTTTACTTCTTTACATATTGAAGAATTTACCCTCGAAGTTCGTGATACCAAACGTGGTGTTGAAGAACTCACCAATGATATCCCTAATGTTAGCCAGGAAGCTACCAAGGATCTGGACGAAAATGGTCTGATCCGAATTGGAGCGGAAGTGAATGAAGGTGATATTCTCATTGGAAAGATTACTCCAAAGGGAGAAAGTGATCCCACACCTGAAGAGAAACTCCTCCGTGCAATCTTTGGCGACAAAGCCGGTGATGTGAAGGATGCTTCTCTTAAGGCGCCTCCTTCAATGAAGGGTGTTGTTGTTGATAAACGATTGTTTTCCAGGGTGATTAAGGATAAGAAACTTAAAGCCAAGGAGAAAGATATCGTTAAAGATCTCGACGATGAATTCATGAAGAGCACCAATGAGCTGAAACAGAAGCTCGTGGATAAACTCACTGTTCTTGTAAGTGGTAAGACCTCACAAGGGGTTTACAACAACTTTAAGAATGAGATTGTCCCCAAAAAGGTGAAATTCACTCAAAAAATGCTGTTAGGACTTGATTATAATAGCATTAACCCCAACAAATGGACAACTGATAAGGAAGTTAATGACCTGATCAAACAGCTCATCAACAATTATATTATTAAGTACAAGGAATTGCTGGGTGTTTATAACCGGAGGAAATTTGTAGCCACAGTAGGTGATGAATTACCCAATGGTATTGTTCAGATGGCAAAGGTTTATGTTGCCAAGAAGCGCAAGCTGAAGGTAGGTGATAAGATGGCCGGTCGTCACGGTAATAAGGGTATTGTTGCCCGTATTGTTCGTGAAGAAGATATGCCATTCCTGCCTGATGGCACACCGGTAGACATTGTACTGAACCCGCTGGGTGTACCTTCCCGTATGAACCTCGGACAGATTTTCGAGACTGTATTGGGATGGGCCGGAGCAAAATTGGGGACAACTTATGCAACTCCGATTTTTGACGGGGCATCGATATTCCAGATCAATGATTTGATGGATAAAGCCAGTCTTCCGCACAATGGCAGGGTATACCTGTATGACGGAGGCACCGGTGAACGTTTTGACCAGCCTGCAACAGTAGGTTACATCTATATGCTGAAACTTCATCACATGGTTGATGATAAGATGCATGCCCGTTCCATCGGACCTTATTCACTTATTACACAACAACCCCTTGGAGGTAAGGCCCAATTTGGTGGTCAACGTTTCGGGGAAATGGAAGTCTGGGCATTGGAAGCCTTTGGGGCAGCCAATATTCTGCAGGAAATTCTAACTGTTAAGTCCGATGATGTTGTAGGTCGTGCAAAAGCCTATGAAGCCATCGTTAAAGGTGAGAATATGCCTACTCCGGGTATACCCGAATCATTCAATGTACTTGTACACGAATTGAGAGGCTTAGGCCTGAACGTAAGTTTCGAATAAAGATATCTGCCGGTTCTGTATCTTCCGGAATTCCGGATGATACAGGATGCCGGTAGTTCTGCATTCTCAAAGTCTCTCTAAATGTTCAATACGTAAATCCTTTCGAAATATATGGCTTTCAGAAAAGAAAATACAGCCAACAGCAATTTTTCCAAGATCAGGATTAGCCTGTCATCACCGGAATCGATCCTTGAAAGGTCAAGTGGTGAAGTGCTCAAGCCCGAAACCATTAATTACAGAACCTATAAACCTGAGCGTGATGGCTTATTCTGTGAACGGATCTTCGGACCTGTGAAGGATTGGGAATGTCATTGCGGTAAGTATAAACGGATCCGTTATAAGGGAATCGTTTGTGATCGTTGCGGTGTTGAAGTAACGGAAAAGAAAGTAAGACGTGAACGTATGGGACACATCCAATTGGTTGTTCCTGTGGCTCATATCTGGTATTTCCGCTCCTTACCCAATAAGATTGGCGCTCTGCTTGGATTACCCTCCAAGAAATTAGATGCCATTATCTATTATGAACGATATGTTGTTGTTCAGGCAGGTACTATGGCAAATGAGGGTGTGAAGTACCTTGATTTCCTTACAGAAGAAGAGTACTTCGATATTCTTGATAAATTACCAAAAGAGAATCAGTACCTTGAAGACAGTGATCCTAATAAGTTCATTGCTCGCATGGGAGCTGATGCTTTATTTGAAATACTTAGCCGCATTGATCTGGATACTGTCAGTTATGATCTGCGTCACAAGGCTAATACCGAAACATCACAACAACGTAAAGCTGAAGCATTAAAAAGGTTACAGGTTTTTGAAGCTTTCCGTGATGCCAAATCCAGGGCTGAGAATCGCCCTGAATGGATGATCGTGAAAGTTGTGCCTGTTATTCCACCTGAACTTCGTCCTCTCGTTCCTTTGGATGGTGGTCGTTTTGCTACCAGTGACCTGAATGATTTATATCGTCGGGTAATTATCCGTAACAACCGCCTTAAGAGGCTGATTGAAATCAAAGCCCCTGATGTGATCATGCGTAATGAAAAACGTATGCTCCAGGAAGCCGTTGATTCATTGTTCGATAATTCAAGAAAAGCCAGTTCAGTTAAGACCGAATCCAATCGTGCTTTGAAATCCCTGAGCGATAGTCTCAAAGGAAAACAAGGACGTTTCCGTCAAAACCTGTTGGGTAAACGTGTCGACTATTCAGGTCGTTCAGTTATTGTTGTTGGACCCGAACTGAAGCTTCATGAATGTGGCCTTCCAAAAGATATGGCCAGTGAGCTTTTCAAGCCGTTTATTATTCGTAAAATGCTTGAAAGAGGCATTGTTAAAACTGTAAAATCAGCAAAGAAAATCGTTGACAGGAAAGACCCTGTAGTATGGGAAATCCTTGAAAACATCTTAAAAGGCCATCCTGTATTACTAAACCGTGCTCCTACATTGCACAGGCTTGGTATCCAGGCATTCCAGCCTAAACTGATTGAAGGGAAGGCTATCCAGCTCCACCCATTGGTTTGTACCGCGTTCAATGCCGACTTCGACGGTGACCAGATGGCTGTTCACGTTCCCCTTGGAAATGCTGCTATCCTGGAAGCTCAGATACTCATGCTGGCTTCTCATAATATTCTGAATCCTGCTAACGGAGCTCCTATTACCGTTCCTTCACAGGACATGGTACTTGGTCTTTATTATATTACTAAAGGCCGTAGAACAGAAGGCGAGAATATTGTTAAGGGAGAAGGAATGAAGTTCTATTCACCTGAAGAGGTAATCATTGCCTTTAATGAGAAAATGGTTGACCTTCATGCATATATTAATGTGAAGGTGAATGTATCAGAAGATGGAGAACTGGTTAATAAGCTAACTGAAACAACGGTTGGACGTGTTCTTTTCAACCAGGTTGTTCCGGAAGAATATGGTTATATCAACCAATTACTTACAAAGAAATCTTTAAGGGATATTATCGGTGATATTCTGAAGAAAACTGGCACAGCCAAAACTTCAGCCTTCCTGGATGATATCAAGGATATGGGTTACAAGATGGCTTTCAAGGGTGGATTATCATTCAACCTTGGAGATGTTATTGTTCCGAAATTGAAAGAAGAACTGGTAGTTGCAGCCAATATTGAAGTTGAAGAAGTAATGAACAACTACAATATGGGTTTCATCACCAATAATGAACGTTATAACCAGATTATTGATATCTGGACCCATACAAACTCCAACCTTACCCGTAAGGTAATGGAAGATCTCTCAAAAGATAAACAAGGTTTCAACCCGGTATATATGATGCTGGATTCCGGAGCCCGTGGTTCAAAAGAGCAGATCAGGCAGTTATCAGGGATGCGTGGTTTGATGGCTAAGCCTCAGAAATCAGGTGCTACCGGCGGAGAAATTATTGAGAATCCGATTCTTTCTAATTTCAAGGAAGGCTTATCAGTTCTTGAGTACTTTATTTCTACTCACGGTGCCCGTAAGGGTCTTGCTGATACGGCTCTCAAAACCGCAGATGCTGGTTACCTTACACGTCGTCTTGTAGATGTTGCCCAGGATGTTATTATTTCTGAAGAGGACTGTGGAACACTCCGTGGTCTGATGTCAACAGCACTCAAGAAAAATGAGGAGCTTGTTGAATCATTGTATGACAGGATTTTAGGTCGTGTAACCTTACATGATATTTATCATCCTAATTCCGGCGAATTACTTGCAGCTGCAGGTCAGGAACTAACGGAAGAAATTTGTCAGCGCATTGAAGATTCTCCGATTGAAACCATTGAAATCCGTTCGGTATTGACTTGTGAATCCAAGCAAGGCGTTTGCGCCAAATGCTATGGACGTAACCTGGCTACCGGCCGATTGGTCCAGAAAGGGGAAGCTGTTGGTGTTATTGCAGCTCAATCCATTGGTGAACCTGGTACTCAGCTTACCCTTCGTACTTTCCACGTTGGGGGGGTTGCCGGTGCCAATATTGCTTCTTCATCCAGAATTATTGCGAAATATGATGGTCTCATTGAAATCGATGAACTCCGTTCTGTTGAATATGTGAATGAAGAAGGAAAATCCTACGATATCGTACTCGGACGTTCCGCTGAAATGAGGATTATGGATACCCATACAGGTATTGTCCTTGCTTCAGGTCACATCCCATATGGTGCAAACCTTTATCTCAGGAATGGAGATACTGTAAAGAAAGGTGACCTGATCACTGATTGGGATCCTTACAATGCTGTTATCCTTTCAGAAGTAACCGGTAAAATTGTTTTTGATAATATCATTGAAGGGGTGACCTTCAAGGTAGAAGCTGATGAACAAACCGGATACCAGGATAAGGTTATTATTGAATCACGTATTAAAACGAAGAACCCGGTTATAAAGATTGTTACTCCGGATGGTGAGGAGATGAGGAATTACGATATCCCGGTGGGATCACATCTCCAGATCGACGATAACGGAAGTATCAAAGCCGGTGAAATCCTTGTTAAAATCCCCAGAGCTGTTGGTAAAACAGGTGATATCACCGGAGGTTTACCACGTGTAACGGAATTATTCGAAGCACGTAATCCTTCTGATCCTGCAATTGTTGCTGAAATTGATGGTGTGGTTTCATTCGGTAAGAAACTAAAACGTGGAAACCGTGAAGTAATCATTACCTCAAAAACCGGGGAAGAACGCAGTTACCTTGTTCCTACCACCAAGCAAATCCTGGCACAGGAGAACGATTATGTTCGCGCCGGAACACCTCTGTCTGATGGTGCTGTTACACCTGCTGACATTCTTGCCATTAAAGGCCCGATGAAAGTACAGGAATATATCGTTAATGAAATCCAGGAAGTATACCGACTCCAGGGTGTAAAAATTAACGATAAGCACTTTGAGGTTATCGTCAGGCAGATGATGCGTAAGGTTGATGTTGTTGATCCGGGTGATACTAAGTTCCTTGAAGGAGAATTGGTGAATAAGACCGATTTTAATGATGAGAATGACTGGATTTTTGGCAAGAAAGTAGTTGAAGATCCGGGTGATAGCGCTACGCTGAAACCAGGTCAGATTATCACAGCCAGGAAACTTAGGGATGAGAATTCATTACTAAAGCGTCGTGATAAGAAGCTTGTTGATGCCCGCGATGCAAAACCAGCTACTGCTAAACAAGTGTTGCAAGGGATTACCCGTGCGTCACTCCAGGTTAGAAGTTGGATTTCTGCGGCCTCATTCCAGGAAACTACTAAGGTGCTTACACAGGCATCAATCCAGGCCAAGAGTGATGAACTGTTAGGCTTGAAGGAAAATGTTATTGTAGGTCACCTGATTCCTGCCGGAACCGGATTGCGTGAATATGAACACCTGATCGTTGGATCAAGGGAAGAATATGCTCGTATGCTGGCATCCAAGGCTGAATAATATTGAAGTAATCCATAATTTATAGAGCTTATGAAAGCGAATTGTTCATTTGAATGAATAGTCAGCTTTCATAAGCTTTTTTCATGATAAAGAAGAAAAACCATGAACGACCCCAAAAATCAAAATCAGATCAATATTGAGCTTAGTGATGAAATGGCTGAAGGTATCTATTCAAACCTGGCCGTTATAACTCATTCAGGAACCGAATTTGTTGTTGATTTTATCAAAATGATGCCGGGAGTGCCAAAAGCAAAAGTGAAAGCGCGTATCATTCTTACTCCTCAGCATGCCAAACGCTTATTTCGTGCTATCAAAGAGAATATTGCAAAATATGAAGCTCTTCATGGCCCTATCAAGGAATCGGAGGGAGGCGACTTGCCTTTTCAATTGAGTGGCCCTGTTGGACAAGCATAAAAAAAAGCAGCGATGAGCTGCTTTTTTTATGCACTATTTCAACTCAATGATTGACCAGGTATTTATAAACCAGGTCTACCTTTTCAGTTGAAAGTTTAGCTTTAGGACCCATCTTTTCAAGGATTTTTGTCCATTGGTCAGCAGAATGGTCAGCAGGTTTTGAAATCTTATGACAATTTCCACAATTGGATTTATAAAGCTCATAACCCTGCTGAAGTTCGGCTAGCGATGCAGTTTGTACCTTGTTTACATTTTTTTCGGCCGGAATATACAATGGGGTTGTGCAGGCGGCGAAAATGAATAAGACTAAAAGAGCGGCAATAGTTCTCATTGAAATTATGAATTGATGAATGTAGAAGAATTTACATGTTATTTCAAAGATAAGGTAATTAATTCAAAAGGATAGTGTTTTTAACAACAAATAGTTTTCCCATCCTTAAGGCTCAATTGTATTTATGATACTTTCAAATGATCCATCTGCTGTTATGAGGATTGAGATATCCGGATTGTTTACCCATTTTGATTGGATAAATGTGCTGAATAGTATTTTCCCTACAAGGTAATTGCCTTCTTCTGAGAAAAATCTTTCGGAGATACTGGTAAAATCATCCAGGTTCAAATCGGCTTCATTAGAATACCTCACAAAGATTTCCATTATAAAATCATGAGTGAGGGATAGGGATTGCTGATGCATCTTTTTATATTCATATCTGTAGAGGTATGATAGTGCTGAAATATCGCTCAGTACAGCTGATGCAGTCGGAAATGCACCTGCCCCTTTCCCAATAAAGAATTGTTTGTCAGCAAAACTGGTTTCTGTTTGAACACCGTTATTAACGTCATCAACAGTAAAAAAGCGACTTGTTGAATCGATAAACTGTGGTAACACAAAAGCAACGACCTTATCATTGCTCAGTTTTCGGGCATGAGCAAGTAATTTGATTTTATATCCTTTCTCAGAAGCCAGTCTGATCTCAAGTGGTCCCAGTCTTTGAATACCGAGGTTAAAGATCAGATCTGGTTTTTCAACAATACCAAAAGCGTGTGCAAGTAGTATAGTAAGTTTGTATTTTGCATCATATCCTTCCACATCCAAAGCAGGATCACTCTCCGCATAACCCAGATCCTGGGCCAGTTTCAATGCCTCTTCATAGGAAATCTTATCTTCAGATGTTCTAGTTAATATATAGTTGGTAGAGCCATTAACAATACCGGAAAGCGAAACCAATAAATCATTATCATAATATTCCTCCAGATTCCGGATTATTGGAATACTTGCGCAACAAGCGGCTTCATAAAGGAAAGGGACTTCGTGTATTTTTTGTAATTCAAGGAGTTGCTCCAGATGCTCGGCGATCATTTTTTTATTGGCACTTACAACTCCTTTTCCACTTTTCAATGCAGTCGTGACAATTTCAAAAGCAGCATCTGCATCATCTATCAACTCAACAATCACATTTATATCAGGATCATTCAACAGTTCCTCCTTTTCAAAAGTAAAGATTTCAGCAGGCAGTGACCTTTTCTTGTTTCTGTCCTTCACACAAATCTTTTTGATTTCAGCTTTTAATCCTGGTGTCTGGTTGATGACATCCCAGAGGCCATTCCCTACCACCCCGAATCCAAATAATCCTATTGTTATATTTTGCCTGGTCATTTTCAATTATTTTTAGTTGAATAAGAATCAAAAACTATAAGGATCCTAAAGCAGATTCCAGATCAGCAATTAGATCATCAGGTTCTTCAAGGCCTACGGATAACCTTATCAGACTATCAGTGATGCCCGCATTGTATCTCATTTCTGCAGGAATTGATTTATGTGTCATACTTGCCGGGTGGCAGCATAAGCTTTTCACTCCACCCAGGCTTTCAGCCAGTTTGAAATACTTTGTTGAGGTAACAACCTGGGTTGCTGCTTCAATGGTGTCATTATTCAGGCTAAAACTCACAATGCCTCCAAAATACTTTTGTTGCCTGGCTGCTATTTCATGATTTGGATGGTTCTTCAAGCCCGGATAATAGACTTTTTGAACTTTAGGATGTGAAAGCAGGAAATCTGCAATCTTTGTTGCATTTTCCGAATGTTGCCTGAACCTCAGGTGGAGTGTTTCAATTCCCCTGATAACCAGCCAGCTATCAAAGGGGGAGAGTATTGCCCCGCTGGCATTCTGGATAAATTTGATTTTTTCTGCCAAAGCTAAATCATTGGTGACAACCAGGCCGGCTATCAAATCACTGTGACCACCCAGGTATTTGGTGGCTGAATGGATCACTAGGTCAGCACCTAACTTCAATGGGTTTTGGGCCACAGGTGTCGCAAAGGTGTTATCAACCGCAAGTAAGGCTCCATGACGATGTGCAATTGATGCAATGGCTTCAATATCTGATATTTTTAGTGTTGGATTGGTAGGGCTTTCAATCCAGATGAGTTTTGTCGAAGGATTGATTGCTTTCTCGATAAGGTCAAGGTCCTGGGTGTCGACATACCTGGTTTCAATGCCAAACCTTGAATATACCAGGCTGAATAGCCTGAAGGCACCACCATAAATATCGTCGATTGCAAGTATTTCGTCTCCGGCATTCAGTATGGATCTGACGGATGCATCGATAGCAGCTAAACCACTGGCAAATGCAAAGCCATGATTTCCACCTTCCAGGACTCCTATTAAGTTTTCGAGTGTTGCACGGGTAGGATTATTTGTACGGGAATAGTCAAAGCCCTTGTGAACACCAGGTGCTTCCTGGACGAAGGTTGATGTTTGGTAGATCGGAACTGAAATAGCCCCTGTTAATGGATCAGAAGGAATTGAATGAATAATTTTTGTCTGTTCTTTCATGGTAGTAAGGGATTAAGAAGTTTATAAAAATCCACTTACCAGGAATTCCTTGCTTCAGGGCATAAAAAAAGCCCTTCAGCAAGTCAGAAGAGCAGCAATGCATAAAGCACTTTATATCTATCTGACTTATCTATTTCCGATAATCTCGGAATTGGAATTGGCACCTTGCATTTCTGCAGGTTGCCAAGGCATCATAGGGCCAGTCCCTCCGCCTTTCTTGATAAGTGTTATGTAATGAACGAGCTGCAAAAGTAGAAATAAAAACCAATACGATTTACCAATCCCATTCAAAATGAAGAAAAAAATATTTTAATCAGTTTATTATCAGTGAGTTGAAAATTGATATTATTTCTTAAGCATAGCGATTTGTTCTTCCAAAGAAATTCTTTGATTGCCTGGTTTTTCCTGAATATGAGAGCATGCATACTCACTTATGGCAGTAATTGTCAGACTGGGATTCACCCCGAGATTGCAAGGGATTACTGAACTGTCAAGGATGTACATCTCAGGGTACTGATGTACATGAAAATGATGGTCCACAACTCCTGAATCGGAGGATACACCCATTGGACAGCCACCAATAATATGAGCTGTAGTTGCCATGTTGAATAATGATTCTGCAATACTATTCATTGCAGTAGCACCGGTTTCTTTGGAGAGGCGGTGAAGGATATCCTGACCTTCAGGAATGAAAGCAGGCACTCTTTTATTATCCTTATGAAACCTGATTCCACCGCCCAACAGGTTCCTTCTCCAGATCATTTTCATAGCACTATCAGTTGTCTGCATGACCAAAAGAACGATTGAATTTTTGCACCAGCGAGGCATAAAGAGCAATCGGAGGAATTTGACAGGATGTTGAATGGTAAGGAAAAGTTGTTTCCAGGCCCTGACAGATGGTGAAGGGTCTTCACATGCGAATCCGCTTAAATGTGTTACGGATCCCGATTGATCATTAAATTTGACCAGTTCAATATGGGTATTCGGAGTAGGGCTGAAAATGGAGGTAATCGCCGGACCATTATTCAATTTCCTGTCTGCATTAACAATACCACTTATGGATTGGGAGTTTGTCCTGATCTGGTGTCCAAGTAATGGAGACAGCAGGGGAAGAGTTTTGAACTTGTATTTTTGTTTTAGCAGCAGTTCCAGGGTGCCTAAAACGCCTGCACTGACAATAATTCCTTTGCTGCGATAGATATTTGTCCTGAATCTGTTGAATGGTGAGGCTGTGTGGATAGAATATTGATTTTCTGAAAATTCAATTTTTATTGCTTTGGTTTCAGGAAGAATCTTAACTCCATTTTTCTCAGCAAAGAAAAGGTAATTCTTGTCCAGTGAATTTTTGGCATTTTCATGGCAACCTGTCATGCAGCCTGCGCAACCATTGCAACTATTGCGCAATGGACCCAGGCCTTCGAAATATGGATCTTTGGGCGAATTGGTCTCTTCCAGGTTTATACCTACATTAATAGTTGAAAAGGTATCTTCCTTTCCCAATGATTGTGCGATTTTAAGCAGAGCAAGATCTTCATCAGCCATCTTGTTATAAGGGACACTTCCCAACATTTTGGAAGCTTTTTTGAAGAAAGGTTGAAGAGATGAGCACCAATCCTGACCTTCGATCCATCCTTTATCTTTGAACACAGTTGGGGAAGGCTCCATCAGAGCGTTGGCATAAACCAGGCTACCACCGCCAACACCGGTGCCACTGAGAATAAACATTTGTCTGAAGAAACTCAGTTGTAGTATCCCTTTAAATTTCAGGGAAGGAATCCACAAGAATTTTTTCAGGTTCCAATCAGATTTTGGGAAATCCTTGCTTTCAAACCGTTTTCCTTTTTCTATAACCAAAACCTTATAGCCTTTCTCTGAAAGTCGCATAGCGGCAACACTTCCACCAAAACCAGAACCTATGATGATATAATCAAAAAAGTCGGTATGCATGATACAATCCTGATATTATCCAAATATAAGCAATAAAAAAAGCCCTGGAAAGGGCTTTTATAAATATTGTAATGTACCTGTTAATTATCGGTATTCATCATTACGAGAACTCAGACCATTTGAAGGTCTGGCTATTCAAACGTTAAAAAGTGCATTTACGATAGGATCATTTTTACTGGTCCTGTCATCAATTCTTTTATCCATCATAATAGGATAAACGCACTCATCAATCAGGGCCTGGCTTGTTCTTGTAGTAACTTTATAGGTCCTGCCTGCGGAAGAAGTGGTTTCATAATTGAAATCCCAGCCTAACACCATAACACGGGTACCTAATCCGTTGATTTTGCGAATAAGGGGAACATAATCGGTATCTCCGGCAATCAGAACTACAACATCAAATTTTTTCAATGTAGTAAGTTCATATGTTTCCAGTGAAAACCAAACATCTATTCCTTTTTCCTCTGCTTCACCGGTACGTGAATCAACCAAAAGAGGGTAATTGTGTGTTACAATGCCTTCATACATAAAAATGTCATCAATCCTGCGCTCATTCGTCATTTGAGTGAGGCGGTATGTGTCGTCAGGGTACTTTTTCTCGAGCTGACTAGTAGAATATCGGCCTCTAAACCAATGGATTTCTACTACCTGGCAGTATCTTTTATCGCAGCCTTCAAGCTTAGATACTTCATCGCGCAGAAATTCTGCCAGCCCGTTGAAATTAATAGTGCTTTTCCTTTCGTGATGATAACGATAATAGGAATTTACTTTCAGAAAGAAAGTTCCATCGATAAACATCGCGACTTTTTTAATTTTCTCTTCCATGGATTATTTGTAAATTAAAATTAGTTGCAAAACACTGCACCTACGAACAAAACAATAAAGGGTTTGAATATGTTCGCCCACCAGACGCAAAGTGTTTAAAATACATATAACTAGACGTTGAATTAATGCAGATGTAATTAAAATAATAAATGAACTCTAGAAACATTTAATTCAAACTGAGTACAAATATATGACAACTATTCAATAACTAATATTTTTTAGTAATTATTGTGAGGACAATTTGATGATTTCCTTATTTCATGATTCTTAATATGTTAACATTGGAATCCTATTTATAGGCTATTTGAATAATTTAGAAATGGGTAAGGATTTAGAGTTATTATACACGTTTCTAATGCTAAAACTAAAATAGGGTCATTCCCTTTTTAATCTCTCTGTTTTCTTGTTTTAGATATGGGTTGTTAACTTGTGAACAATTTCTTAACATATATATTGTGTTACTTCATATTTCCTACATTTGACGCATTAAATCGGTGTTTTATCCATGAAAATACTACTTGAAAATTAAAAGACTAACTCTTTCTGGAAGATTGAATTTTCTAATCATAAAGTCATCCTGGTGGGGGAAATGACTTATAAGAATCAAAATATTGACAGATGAAAGAATCCTTTGATCCTATTAAAAATTACGAATCAACCCGTATAGAAACCGGATTTGTACCACGACAGCAAGCAACCCAGGAAACCTATGACCGGATTGGGTTCATGTCGGGTCTTGAAGTACACCAGCAGCTGAATACCTCAGAGAAATTGTTTTGTCGCTGCCCGGCAGGGGTGTATCAGAAACCTGATCAATTTGATGCAGAAGTGATCAGGCATATGCGACCAACCTTAAGTGAATTGGGTGAGTATGACGGAACGGCATTGATGGAATTTAAGACAAGGAAAAATATTGTCTATCGTTTGAAAAATGAGACTACATGTACTTATGAAGTGGATGACACCCCACCTTTTGGCTTAAATCGAGAGGCTCTTGCCATTGCAATTGAAATTTCGCTTGTTTCAAAGCTGAATATTGTCGGTGAAGTGCATATTACCAGGAAGCAATACCTGGATGGAAGTATCCCAACCGGCTTTCAAAGGACTGCTATTATTGGAGTAGAGGGTGAGATTCCATTAAAGAACAAAAAAATACGACTGATTCAATTAAGCCTTGAGGAGGATTCCTGCAGGGAAGTCAGTGATATAGGTCATACCCGTGTTTACCGCACGGATAGGCTGGGTATGCCTTTAATTGAAACAGTGACCTATCCGGACATGGTAAATCCGGAAGAGGTAAAAGAAGCCTGTGATTATATACGTTTTCTGAACAGAAGTACAGGGAAAGTCCGGACTGGCATAGGGGCAGGGCGTCAAGATGTGAATGTGAGTTGCCGGGGTGGATCGAGGGTGGAAATTAAAGGAGTTGCTCATACAAAATGGATACCGGCTTTAACCCATATTGAATGTTTCAGGCAATGGTCTTTACTGGCTATCAGGGAGAAGTTACTTGCCAGAGTTTCAGATCCTTCAACCTGGAAGATCAGGTATGAATACTTTGATTATGACCTTTTGAAAACTAATTATGATCCTATTCGTAAGACGAAAGAGAATAAGTACAAGTTAGCAGCTATCGTATTGCCAAAATTCAAGGGTATTCT
The DNA here is from genome assembly GCA_016707785.1 of Bacteroidales bacterium. NCBI lineage: Bacteria > Pseudomonadati > Bacteroidota > Bacteroidia > Bacteroidales > Bacteroidales bacterium. Next base: position 116,204 of record JADJGZ010000015.1, read on the forward strand.
TTCTCATTTTACTCAACCTGGAAAGATGTTCGCAGATGAACTAAGTGAACGGTTGAAAGTAATTGCCTGTATTGAAAAGCCTCATATGGCTCATTCCGAAGAATTACAGCCCGTCCTGAGTTCCTGTGACTGGGATAAATTGATTCATTTTATAAAGCCATCCGATGATGATGCTGTATTAATCATATGGGGGCCGGCAGAAGATATGCCTACTGCTCTGGATGTAATCGAAGAAAGATGTATTATGGCTTTTAAAGGGGTTCCGAATGAAACAAGGAAATCGTTTGAGAATGGATCAACAATTTTTGAAAGAGTACTGCCTGGTGCCGACAGAATGTATCCGGATACTGATTCTGCTCCCATTCCATTAGAAAATAGTTTCATCGAAAGTCTTGGACAGAATATTCCAAAGGAAATTATTGACAGATACCATCAACTGATGGAATGGAAAATTCCGGAAGATACTCATACTTATATTTTTAAGAAGAATCTATATCCACTCATTGAAAGGATTATCCTTGAGTTGGAAATTGATCCTTCCTTTGTTGGCAAACTCTTCGGCCATTCACTGAAATGGGTGGAAGGCCACTTCAAGCCGGCAGCTGAATTCGACTATAAAGTAATTTATGCCTTATTAAGGTTCCTTAAAAAGGAAAGCCACGATTATTCAATTGCCAAACGAATGCTGCCACTGGTTTATCAGTATCCAAAGATGGATTTTGATTCAGTATTGACAAGTATCAAATTCAAAAAGGTTACCAGGGAGCAGGTTCTTTCACAAGTACCTTTCCTGAAGAAGAAATTTGCTGAAATCAGGATTTCAAAGGGTGATCACGTGGAGAATAACTGGATCATCGGACAAATAAGGAAGAGTGCCGAAGGGAATATGTCTCTTTCAGTAATTGCAGCAGAAATTAAAGAGATGAAATAATTATTTAGGATTCAAGGATATGACAGAAGATATTTTCCAGGGATACAAAGGACTGGCACTTGACGTGCTCAAACAGTTCAATGTCAGGGTATGGAGCCAATGTACAGTTGAAACTTCCAGGGGGACCTTTGTGGGAACAATTCTTCCCAGGGCAGAGAATGACGATGACAAACATATCGTCATGAAAATTCCCACCGGTTATAATGTGGGACTGGATATAGAAACTATCCATTCCATGAAGGAAACCGGTTATAAAAAGGCTAATTATAAGATTCCGGAAAAGGAATTTCCATACACCCAGGGATTACCCAAAGTGAAATTAATCGGAACAGGAGGCACCATCGCATCTCGTCTCGATTACAGGACAGGAGCAGTAATTCCTGCTTTCTCACCTGGTGAATTATATGGGGCTGTTCCTGAACTCGCCAGTATCTGTAACCTTACCACAGAGAAGATTTTTGCTGTATTCAGCGAAAATATGGCACCTGATAATTATAAAAAGCTGGCGGTTGCTATCGGAAAAGAAATTGAAGCAGGAGTAGAGGGGATTGTCATCGGACACGGAACAGATACCCTTCATCACACTGCTGCAGCGCTTACCTTCATGGTTCAAAACTCCCCTGTCCCCATTGTTCTTGTTGGATCACAGCGCTCGAGTGACAGGCCCAGTTCTGATGCCGCCTTAAACCTGATGCATGCTTGTACGGCAGCTGGACATGGGGATATTGCAGAAGTGATGGTCTGCATGTTCGGGCCTACCTCTGATGAATATGGTTTCCTGCACAGGGGAACACGCGTGAGAAAAATGCATTCCAGTTACAGGTCAACTTTCCGCACAATAGGTGATACACCATTAGCTACCATTACCAGGGCAGGTGTTGTGCCAATTAAACCAATTTATAACCACCGCCGGAAAGATCGTAAGGCTAAAATTCTTCCTTATTTTGAAGAAAAGGTTGCCATTGTATATTATTACCCGAATATGCAGCCAGATATCATAGATTCATTGGTCCAAAACGGGTATAAAGGAATTGTTATCGCAGGTACAGGCCTGGGACATGTTAATAAGCCAATCTACCCTGCAATAGAGCGAGCTTCGAAAGCAGGTGTCGCTATTTATATGACTGTTCAGACTCTTTGGGGTTATGTTCATATGTTTGTGTATGACACAGGTCGCGATCTCATGGCTAAAGGCATTATCCCTGCTGAAAATATGTTGCCTGAAGTTGCTTATATAAAACTTGGTTGGGCATTAGGCCAGACAAACGATCTTGAAGAAGTTAAAAGACTGATGCTAACTCCTATCAATGATGAGATAACTCCACGTGAACCCTATAATGGATATCTTGTTTACCAGGGCGGAGTGAAGGAAGTAGAGGATTTTATCAAAAGGGTAAGGAAGTAATTTGATCGTAGCTTTATAATTAGTATTATGTGGAACCATCAATTTCCCGGCAGGAATTTGAAAGATCTTTAATCATGATTAATTGATACATTCCCGATGCCACTTGTAAGAATTGAAATTGAGAAAGGATTTGATTCCGCTTATAGAAAAGCATTGCTTAATGCGGTTCACAATGCTCTTGTACAATGTATCGGTATTCCTGATCATGATCGGAGGCAAAGACTGATTGAATATGAAGCAGAGAATTTTGAACATTCCGGTCGCAGCCAACAGTATACCATCATTGAAATAACCATGTTTAAAGGCCGGTCATTTGAAGCAAAGAAAGCATTATACCGGGCTATTGTTGATCAATTAACTCTCAACCCGGGGATTCCGGGGAATGATATTACTATCGTTATTTTTGAACCAGAACTTGAGAATTGGGGTATCAGGGGTGGATTTCCTGCTAATGAAATAGACCTGGGATTTAATATTTTAGTTTAATTATTATTTTATTATTGAATTGGTATTACATCTTGATTGAATCCGGATTAAATATGAATTAAATAACATATTTGATTTCATTGTTAAGATGATTTCAGAATCATTACCTTATTGTAATTATTATTCAAACTCTTATTAACCAATATTTTAATCATGAGAAAATACCTGATTTTTTTCCTGGTTCTGATGATGGCTGCGGGAGCCTTGGCGCAGATGGTCAAGCCTTTTGCTGTTAATTCAACCGGAGGGACTGCCATTATCAGTGGAAATGTGTATGATTGGTCATTTGCTGAGATGGCTTTGACCGAAACCAGTGTTTCCCCAAACATGATTGTAACAGCGGGTTTGTTACAACCTATTGATCCAAATGTTGAGGTACCGGAGCTTCTGGAAACCACGATTTATCTGAATGTTTATCCCAATCCTACAGCTGACCAACTTTACCTGGAAAGTAATTTGAAAGAAGCCGGTCAATTGATGATTCAAATGTATGACCTTACCGGGCGCTTGATAAAAGATCAAACAACAGAAATGGAAGCAGGGAATCAACTGGAAACCATTGCTATGGACCAGTGTACCCCGGGGGAGTATTTACTCAGGGTACTTTTTCTATCTGTTAAGCCTGATTCCAGGTATCAACAGACTTTTAAAATTCAGAAAGTTCAATAGCATTTTAATACTGACAATATGAAAAAAGGAATATTTACTCTGATATTTGGGTTATTCACTGTCGCCATTCTTTGGGCACAGGTGCCACAAAAATTCAATTACCAAGGTTTGGCGCGCAATTCAAGTGGTGCCCCCCTTGTAAGTAAAACTATAAATCTTCGACTGAGTATCCTTGATGGATCAGCATCGGGTCCCGTTGTATTTATGGAAACACAGTTGGTGACTACCAATCAATTTGGTCTTTTTAGCACCGCGGTTGGATCGGGTACCGTGATTATTGGCGGTATTTCATCTATAGCCTGGAGTTCAGGCGATAAATACCTCCGTGTTGAAATGGATCCTGATGGTGGGACTGCCTGGAATAATATCGGGACTACCCAATTATTGAGTGTCCCTTATGCCATGTATGCAATGACACCCGCCGGTCCCCAGGGTCCTGTAGGTCCGACTGGCCCGGCAGGTCCACAAGGTCCGGCAGGTCCGGCAGGTCCAACCGGAGCAACTGGTCCTCAGGGCCCTCCGGGAGCAGGAAGCTTGAGTGGTACAGTCAATAAGATTGTAAAATTCACTAATGCAACTGTTGGTGGGGATTCGCAGATCAGTGATGATGGTACTTATGTTAATGTCGGTTTTTCGACTGCACCTACTATCGGCGCCTATAAGCTGGCATCCAATGGAAATATAAGTATTGTCAATGGGCAGCTGGGTTTGTACAATTCGTCAAATCAATACCAGGGATATCTTTACAGCCCTTCCAATGGTTCCATCCAATTAGGTTTGCCTGCTGCTTCCACCGGCACATTATCATTTCACAACGGTACGAGCCAGGCAATGACTTTATTCAATTCCGGAAAAATTGTAGTAGGCTCTGCCACTCCGAATGCCTCTAAACTGGAAATTCAAGGATCTTCCACCTATGGTAGTTCCCTTGGGTTGAAAAATACAGGTGGTGGAAATGAATGGAGTTTCACGTCCCAGGATAATGGCGACATGAAAATCGTTAAAGTGAATGGCACTACTTTTACACCTGTAACACTCACAGGATCGGGGGCCCTGGGAATCGGAACTACAGCACCTAATAATGGGCTTTTGCATCTCAATGCTCCTTCTGATATTGATTATGAAGGACTCCATTTTACACATCCTGGCTCTGGAACACTTGGGTCAGACGGTTTTCTTGTGGGACCATATACAGTTAATTCCAATGATTTGGTTTTATGGAATTTTGAAGCTGCAGGGATTTTCCTCGGTACATCTTCACAAACCAGGTTATTTATTGACCAATATGGAAAAACCGGAATAGGGAGTACCAGCCCTGATGGACACCTGACAGTTCAAAACGTTGGTTCAGGCCTTGCTTATCCAACCGCACATTTTAAGAATACCAGTGGTACAGGTATTTCCTTGTTTGCAGAGAATTATGGTACAGATGCAACTGCTGTATTTACTAATGCTGCCGGTGTGACAAATCCGGCCATAATGGCTAAATTCTTCGATGGAGGAGCCGGTGACCTTGTAAGAATAGATAATTCGAACCTTGATCAAGGCAGGGTTATCGTTTATGGTGCTAGTTCAGGCACATCTGGTGGTGGTTTCATTTTTGGCAGTGATTCTTATGGTCTTGCTCTTGGAGACATTCCGAACGGGGGAACCACAATTAATACAATTGCTAATGCTGATATGGATGCCTCCAACAATAAGATGTTCACTCCCTGGTTCAATGGGACAATATCATTAGGTAGTGCAAGTTATAAATGGTCAGCAGTTTGGGCTGTGAATGGCACAATCCAAACATCTGATGAAAGAGATAAGGATAATATTCAGCCTATTAACTTTGGGATTGAGCAGGTTATGAAGTTAAACCCGGTAAGTTTCAGATGGAAAAATGATCAGATTCGCATGGGGACAGGCACAAATCTTGGTTTTTTAGCTCAGGAACTCGAAAAAGTGATCCCTGATGCAGTTGTACATGCCACAATACCGGATGAAGAGATAGCCGCGGCAGCCAGGGAAGGAAGAGGGGAAATCTTGATAAGGATATTTATGGTGTGAAATACACTGAACTATTGCCAGTCCTGGTGAAAGCCATTCAGGAGCAGCAGGAACAAATTGAGAAACTTCAAAAGGAAATAGAAGTTCTAAAAAAGTAATATTTTCTTGTTCTGATACAGAACCCTTTTCTCTAAATTACAATAGGGGAAAGGGTTCTTTATGATTGGTCAGATAAGTTTCAATAAAAACATTTATGTTTGTGAATCATTCATTCATCATTAACCCTTATTTCAATCATTATGGCACTCATTCAGCTTATAGATAAAGAAGATGCTTCAGGTCGTGTTGCAGAAATTTATGAAAGTATGCTCAATACAATGGGATTTATCCCAAATGCATTTAAAGTATTCAGCCCGTCAGCCCATGTACTTGATAATCAATTCAAAAACCTTGGGTATTTCATGAGACATAAATCATTAGGCGGGAAGTTACTGGCTTTTATACGTTATCTCGTTTCCGAACAGGAGCAATGCAAATATTGTGTAGGGATGAATTCAGGCATCCTTTTACAATATGGTGTTCTGCCTGATGATCTTGCATCTGTAAGGGAGAATCCTTCACTTGCCCCCTTAGAACAAAAAGAGCTTCAACTCCTGTTGTTTGTTTTAAAAGTAATTCGTGACTCTAATAGTGTTGTTCAGGAAGATGTTGATGCCTTAAAAGAATTAGGTTGGAGTGATGCGGATATTGTAGAGGCAACATACCACGGAACTACTCAGGTGGGTGTGGACAAGATCTTCAATGCATTCAAAATTGATAAAGAACAGTAATTGAGAAATCAATATAAAACTAATCCTGACTAATACATCCTTGAATTATGCAAGCAGTCCTGGTTGCAGGCATTACAATTGTTAACCTTGCCCTGATATCTTATTCAATTGCCATTTTTACTCAAAGCAGGAGTAAAACTTTAGGCAGGAAAGTCCTGGTTTTTCTGAGTATAGGAGTAATCCTTGATATTTCAGCAACCATTTGTATGGTCATAGGATCAGGCAAGTTCCTGACCCTTCATGGCATCATTGGTTATACCTCGCTCAGTGGAATGTTAACTGACACCATTTTTTCATTTTACTACGCAAGAAAATATGGATTAGGGAAAAGAATTCCCGGTCAATTCAACAAATGGTCTATAACAGCCTATCTTTACTGGGTGATCGCCTATATAACAGGTGCATTACTGGTCATGTTAAAATAGACGAAAGAAGTGGCTATTTTTTGATCAGCCGGAAGTCTTCCTTTCTTGCTTTTCCCTTGTCAATGCCTTCTATCCATGCATGAAGGGAGTCATTGGTTGGATGGGTATATACAATGCGCTGAGGAAAGTCGTGAGCCGGGTTTTCAAAAATCATCAGGCTGTCATTCAATGAAGTTAGCCGGAACATCACAGGTTGCCCGCTATTCTGATCAATAAGTGTTGGAATGTAATAGATCTCTCCTCCGGATTCCCTGATTTCCAGTTTTTCCGAAAATACGGTGTCATTTTTCAGTACCATATATCCCTGACCTTTGAATGTATGTTCATCGGTAATATCCCAAATTTCATAATAAAAACTATTGCTATCAGCCTGATGCCATTCTCCGATAATCCAGGAAATTTGTTTCATGCGGATGGGTAGCGAGTCAGGAGAAACTTTTTTACTCTGCGTGTTACATCCAAACCATGAAAACATGAGTACACTGAGAAAAAGTAAATAAAAGTTGAGCGATTTCATACAGAGGAATTATTAATCATTTGGCAAGATGGATATTATGGAGCAATCTGGCAAAACAGGAAGTATCATGACTCATTTCTAAATCAAAAATACAAACTGTTCCTATATGAATGGTTGAAAAGGATGGTTTTGTCAGTATTTTTAAGTTTGATTCATTTATCAATATGGTTTCCTGTTTTTGAAGATTTGCTTTTAATATAGAAATGTAAAGAGTGCGATTCAGTTATCCTGGTACATTCCGATGGGATCGTAAGATGACAGATCGAAAATAGAAACTCACTGAAACCCTTTCTCCAATACCTATGGGAAAGAATTACACCTGTTAATGAATGCGCATTTAAGTAAATAATTGATTGTTTTGTTTTCACACATATTGGATAATATTGTAAATTGCTGTTCATAATCTTATTCCTATGGCAAAAATTGTAGTACTGGGTGCAGGTATCTCAGGTCATACTGCGGCTGCATTCTTAAAAAAGAAACTGGGTCGCAACCATGAGGTAGTGGTTGTGAGTCCATCTGCCTATTATCAATGGATTCCATCAAATATTTGGGTAGGTGTCGGAAAAATGTCAATCGACCAGGTTCGTTTTAAATTGAAACCGGTTTATGATCGTTGGAAAATTGATTTCAAACAAGCCCGGGCAACACAGTTATTCCCTGAAGGGGGTAATGGTTTTAGCAAGCCCTATGTTGAGATCGAGTATACCAATGAAGATCAGAGAGGGACAAAGGAAGTTGTTGAATATGACTATCTTGTAAATGCAACGGGTCCAAAACTGAATTTTGAAGCTACGGAAGGCCTGGGGCCTGGAAAGAACAGCTATTCCGTTTGTTCATGTGATCATGCAGTTGTTACCTGGGAAGCACTGAAGTCTTGTTTTTCCCGAATGGAAAAAGGAGAAAAGCTTAAGTTTCTGATTGGAACAGGGCATCCTGGGGCCACATGCCAGGGAGCTGCATTTGAATATGCGTTAAATGTAGCTCACCAGATTAAAGTCAGGGGTTTACAAGATAAGGCAGAGATCACATGGATTTCGAATGAATATGAACTGGGTGATTTTGGAATGGGAGGAGCCTTCATTAAGAGGGGCGGATATATTACACCTACCAAGGTTTTTAGCGAATCTATCTTTGCTGAATATGGAATTCGATGGATTAAACGAGCTGGTGTAAATAAGGTTGAGCCGGGTATGGCTTATTATGAGACTTTAGAAGGCGAACAGAAATCACAGGCTTTCGATTTTGCCATGCTTATTCCTGCGTTTGCAGGAGCCGGATTAAAAGCTTTCAACAAGAATGGTGAAGAGATTACTTCACTGGTTTTTGCTCCCAGCGGTTTTATGAAAGTGGATGCTGATTACTCAGGTAAGGCATTTGAGGATTGGTCAGTAGATGATTGGCCATCTACCTATCAGAACCCGGCTTTTTCTAATCTTTTTGCAACCGGTATAGCATTTGCACCTCCTCATCAGATATCCAAACCTATGAAGAGTCCGAATGGTACATTAATTACCCCGGCTCCGCCCCGCACCGGCATGCCTTCAGGGGTCATTGGGAAAATTGTTGCGCTGAATATAGTGGAATTGATAAAGGATGGCAGAACAGACTTCAGACATAAGGCTTCTATGGGACGAATGGGAGCTGCATGTGTTGTTTCAGCAGGATATGGGATGATTTCCGGTAATGCTGCAACTATGACTGTTTACCCTATCGTTCCTGACTGGCAAAAATACCCAACCTGGGGAAGAGATTTGAAATATACGGTTGGAGAAGCCGGCCTGGCAGGCCATTGGATTAAAATTTTCCTTCACTATATGTTCATCCACAAGGCAAAAGGATATCCTTTTTGGTGGTTACTTCCTGAATAATTGTTAACCCTGAAATAATTAGAAATGGCAAAGAATATAGTCCGTGGATATTACGATGAATCATATCCACCCTTACCTACGAAAAGTACACGATTCTGGAGGTCAAACCTGCTGTGGCAGCTATGGCGTTTTGTAATTCTAAACATCAAAATTGTCAGAATTATTGTTGGCGGCCATTCCTGAATCCTTTCAGAATAGCCTCTTGCGATTTAAGATGTTATTCCAGATCAGTTTCTGAAATACCAAGGTCTCCTGCAATCCTGGGACGAGTAGGGAAAATAAATATCATAATAGCTAATATCAATGCTGTTAGGATAATCATCCTGATGTTTCCGGTGATCATATAACTAACTATGCAAAAGAATGCTGAGCCTTCCATCAGGGCGGCTCTTATAATCATGGCAGACCTGTATATTTCCATTTTCTCATGAATATGCTTATTGTTGGTCTCCAACAGCTTCTTCTTGAATAAAAATAATCCAATGGGAATAGTAAGCGTGGATAATACTGCAATGATTTGCATAGTATTTTGCTGCTGAGAATCATCTATGATGGCTCCCGATGTTTTTACAACAAAAAAGGATGCAGCAATAAAGAATACAATTCCGGATATCAGGGCGATATAGAGAATCTGTAGTGTTTTGACAGAGGTCGGGATTTGTTCCATGGGTTAATGAGGATATTAAGATATTTGTAAGGTTAGCAAACTTCTCAGGCAATCTTTTGTTGTTATTATAGCAACTTTTCGACTTTCAAACATCCTGAATGGCTAAGATAAGCATTCAACGTACACGACATCTGTCAGGTTATTTTATTCCTTATTCCTTGTACCTAAATGGTCGAAATTATGGCTTGATAAAATCAGGTAGTCGAATGGATTTCGAGCTGGAAGATGGAAACTACTCTTTACAAGCTTCCAGCAAGTTTTCTAATTCTAATGTAGTGAACTTAGAATGTAGCCATGGCAAATTTTTTCATTTAGAATTGGGGTCAGATGTTGATATGTTAGAAAATATTGTCTCAATAGTTAAATATCCGGCTCTTTTAGTTGCTTTATATTTCATTGATAAGCTGGTAAATTGGAATTATTTCCTTTTAGTTTCCATCATCCTGCTCATTATTTATCATCTTGTTGATAAATATTTAAAGAAGCAAAAACCTGAGCAGGAAGCTAAAAACGAGAAGTATTATATTTACCTTCGGGAAATCAAATAGTTTACTCATCCATGCCGAACCGACTCATAAACGAATCCAGCCCCTATCTTCTGCAGCATGCCCATAATCCTGTTGATTGGTTTCCATATTCAGAGGAAGCATTCGAAAAGGCCCGGCAAGAGAATAAACCCATGCTATTCAGTATAGGTTACTCCTCCTGTCACTGGTGTCATGTGATGGAAAAGGAATCGTTTGAAAATGAAGAAATTGCACATTTAATGAATGAGAATTTCATTTGTGTGAAAGTGGATAGGGAAGAGCGTCCCGATGTTGACCATTTTTATATGGATGCAGTTCAATTACTTTATGGACATGGAGGATGGCCTCTGAACTGCTTCACTTCATCTGATGGTAAGCCTTTCTGGGGAGGAACCTATTTTAAGCAGGATCAATGGAAAGAAATATTGAAAAACGTTTCCTCCGTCTTTAAAGGCCAGTATAGTGAATTTATTGAACAGGCTGCTGAAGTTACTGACAGAATCATGAAGAATTCCAATGTAACGCCTGATTCGGGATTGCATGTATTGGACGATGATTACTTTCAGGAAATCATGTACTTGCTTCGGCAACACCTTGATACCAATATGGGTGGAATGTCCGGGGCCCCAAAATTCCCTATGCCTGAAGTCCTTCAGATGTTGCTAAGATATTATCATGCCTTTAAAAAGGATTTTGCCTTGGAACATGTGGTCAAAACGTTGCATTTTATGTCAAGGGGTGGCATTTTTGACCAGATTGGAGGAGGATTCGCCAGGTATTCAGTGGATAATAAATGGAAGGTGCCGCATTTTGAGAAAATGCTTTATGATAATGCATTGTTGGTAAGCCTTTACTGCAATGCATACAGGATGACAAATGATCCTTATTTTAAGGCAGTTGTTGTAGAAACACTTGAATTTGTAAAAAGGGAATTAACTTCTCCTGAAGGCTTATTTTATTCATCACTGGATGCTGATAGTGATGGCACAGAAGGCTTTTATTACACCTGGACCCGTGAAGAATTCGATGAAGTGCTGGGTGCTTACAGTGAACTTATTGCTGAATATTATGGATTGGGTTCCGAAGGTGTATGGTTGCATAAGCGCTGTGTTCTATTCCGCCCTTTTCAGGATGAAGAATTTGCCAAACAACACTTTCTTTCTACAGAGGAATTACATTCACTTTTACATCATTGCAGAAGTCTCCTGATGGAAGAGCGTTCAAAAAGGGTTAGGCCTGGTTTGGATGATAAAGTCCTTCTCTCATGGAATGCTTTGATGATAAGAGCTTATGCAGATGCATATTCTACTTTTGGGACGACTGAATATCTCGGGATTGCATTGAATGCAGCCAGGTTTATTAGCTCTGCTTTTAGAAACCCCGGGGAAGGGTATTTTCATACCTGGAAGAATGGGAAAGCACGAATCGCCGCATTTCTGGATGATTATATCTTTTTTGCTGAAGCCTGTCTTTCAATTTATCAGATTACCCTTGACAATACCTGGCTAGGAGAAGCTGAAAGTCTTGTAAAATATGCACTTTCGAATTTCTCTGATCCTGAATCCGGACTGTTCTTTTTCTCGGAGTCGAAGCATCATTGTATTGTTCGTAAGACGGATATTTACGACAGTGTGGTTCCCTCTTCCAATTCAGCAATGGCAAGGCTCTTGTTTGCCATGGGGACCATCACCGGGAAAAATGCTTATCTCGAACTGAGTCAGCAGATGCTCGCAGGAATGACCGGGAAATTGCTGAGTTACCCAACTTCTTATGCCAACTGGGTGAGCCTTGCTTTGGAAATTAGCAGGCCTTTCTATGTGATTGCTGTTGTAGGGGAGGATGCTCATGAAAAAATCCAGGAGTTTGGCCGGCAGTACCTTCCATTTGCTATGATTGCCGGATCTACGATGCCCGGTGATTTGCCCTATATCAGAAACCGATTTGTAGATGGGAAAACCCTGATCCATCTTTGTAACGAAACTGCATGTTTTGCTCCGGTGGATTCAGTCGATAAAGCGATGGATCTGCTTAAAATTGGCTTTAAGCTGGCAGAGTAATCGTTGTAACTGGTTCTCTTATTCTTTGGAAAATTCCTTTACCATTTTACGATAGGCCGAAAATACATTGGCCCGGGAGACAAATCCCACATATTTTCCTTGTTCAAGCACAGGGAGATTGTAATGCGCAGTTTCCTGGAATCGGGTTGCCACATCCTCCATCGTCGCATTCCTGTCAACATAAGCATCAGGCATAAACATCAGGTTGCTCACATAAACCGAATCATATAATTCAGGTTTAAAGATAATTTCTCTTACATCATTTATGAATACAACACCAAGAAAATTATTGTCCTGATCGGTAACAGGAAAGACGTTTCTTTGGGATTTCGAAACTACTTTAACAAAATCGCCTAGTGTAGCATCCGGCCTTACAGTATTAAAGTTGGTTTCAATGAGCTTTTCGATTGAAAGTCGTGTGAGAACGGCCTTATCCTTATCATGGGTAATCAGTTCCCCCATAGCTGCGAGTCGCTTGGTATAAATTGAGTGAGGCTCAAAAGGCATGATAGTAAGATAAGCAATAACGGCTGTAATCATCAAAGGAATAAAGAAAGCGTAACCTCCTGTAATTTCAGCAATGAGGAAGATGGCTGTTAAAGGGGCATGCATCACAGCAGCCATCACTCCCGCCATTCCAGCCAATGCAAAGTTGGATTCCGGAAGCCTGCCGGGCTCAAAAAAATTCACCACCTTGCTAAGGAAGAAACCGGCTACACCTCCCATGAATAAAGAGGGTGCAAATACTCCACCTATTCCTCCACCTCCAGTGGTTGCCGACATGGCAACTACTTTAAAAGTCAGCAACAGAACCAGGAAAACCAATAATAATAAGTAATTGCCCCCGGCCGGATAAAAGAAACTTCCCTCCAGCAAACTCATCCCTTTTCCACTCAATAATGTGCTCAAAGTTTCATAACCCTCTCCGAATAATGGTGGAAAAATGAAAACCAACAAGCTGGTGATGAAACCACCTGCCAATAACCGGATAAAGCCTTTTGGCATTCGCTGAAACTGCTTTTCGATGGAGAGGTTTGCCTTTGTGAAATAGAGTGAAACAATCCCGGTAAATAATCCAAGAAGTGCATAGAATGGGAGATTCGCCATGCGAAAAGGATGGTCAGTTACCGAAAAATGGAATAAGAATCCACTTCCCATGAAGAAATAGGCAAGGGTTGTACCGGTAGCTGCAGAAATCAAAAGTGGAATCAGGCTTGCCATGGTCAGGTCAAGCATCAACACTTCAAGGGCAAAAATTACTGCTGCAATCGGGGCTTTAAAGATGCCCGCAATAGCACCTGCGGCACCACAACCGACCATTAAAGTAGTCGTATGATAGTCCAGCCGAAGAACCCTGGATAGATTGGATCCCAATGCTGAACCTGTCAGCACAATTGGGGCTTCCAAACCAACACTTCCTCCGAATCCAACTGTGAGCGTGCTGGCAATCATAGAGGTAATCATATGATGCGCACGCATGATAGAATTGTTTCGTGAGATCGCTGAAAGAACACGGCTGATACCATGGTTGATGCTGTCCCGCACAATATACCTGACAAAAAGGTAGGTTAATGCTATTCCTATAAATGGAAGCGCAAGGTAAATGAGGTTGAATCCATGCCTGTCAATCCCGGTCATAATTAAATTATGAATCAGGAAGACCGCATTTTTCAGTAGTATAGCAGCAAGCCCTCCTAAAGCACCGACAATCAAGCTTAATAGCAATACAAAAGTTCGCGGTGAAATATGCTTCAAACGCCAACTATGTAGTTTAATGAAGAAACTGCCTTTACTCATAGGTTAACAAAAATAGAAATTTATCTCTACCTGTCTTGTGATAGAATCTTTATGGTGGTAAATTTTAAATAGTCTTAGTAACAATTTGCATAAATTGACGGTACTATGACTGACTGAATTAAATTTGCAATACCATATTCATCGATTCATATTTTTTGATTCTTGATTATATGGAGGTAAACCTTTTTAGTAAGTATCTGATAATAGATCTGTTTGGATTAAAATATAAAGGTATTGATCATGAATAAAGGCAAGAGAAAGAGTAATGTTGCCATATTATCAGTAATTTCTAATTCAACATTGGTAGTTCTGAAACTGGTTGTTGGAATTTTGATAGGCTCTGTTTCTGTTATATCCGAGGCAATACACTCCGGCGTGGATCTTATTGCTGCCTTGATTGCATTTTTTGCTGTACGCACAGCCAATAAGCCGGCTGATGACCGTCACACTTTTGGTCATGGTAAATATGAAAACCTTTCTGCTGCCATAGAAGGTACCCTGATTTTTGTTGCTGCGGGTTGGATTATCTACGAGGCTGTTAACAAACTTATGTTTCCGGGGCAAGTGGAAACACCGGGATGGGGAATACTGGTTATGGGGTTCTCAGCGATAGCTAATTTATTTGTATCACGACGATTATTTAAAGTTGGGACTGAAACTGATTCAATGGCCTTGATTGCAGATGGATGGCACCTGCGCACAGATGTCTGGACATCATCGGGTGTAGCAGTGGGCTTAGGCTTTTATTATCTTGGAGGGGTTTTCTTTCCGGATCTTCAGCTTCATTGGATCGACCCCGTTGTAGCATTAGGTGTAGCCGGGTTAATTATTAAAGCTGCCTGGGAACTCACCTCAGTATCCTTCCAGGCATTGCTTGATGAACGCCTTCCTGAAAGTGAAGAATCCATTGTTACCACTATTATCTCCTCGTTTTTTCCCCAGGCTAAGAGTTTTCATAAACTTAAGACCAGGAAATCAGGTTCAGAGAGGTTCGTGGAATTTCACCTGGTAGTACACAAAGATCTGACTGTGAAGATAGCTCATGATATATGTGATGAAATCACAAGACAAATTGTCGAGAAATTACCTAATGCAACCGTTATGATCCACACCGAACCATGCCTGGATGCATGTGATGGATTATGCAAAGGAAATTGCGAAATATTTGAATATTGATGGAGCGTAATCTCTGATTAATTATATCGTATTTGTTTAAATAGCAGTGTACTTCCGGCAAAAATCCCATACCCATTCTCGATATTGGTATAAATCTTAATGGGTTCACTGAATGGATTATTCTGACTTTCGTTATATTTTATCAAACTCTTTCGGAAAAGAAAGTAGTCTTTGGATAAAGTGGATAATTCTACAAAAATATCAACGCCGGGAGTATCTCCTGAATAGGTTATTGGCAACTCAATACTAAATTCCTGCCCATTCACATATTGATCGGAAAAATAATAGGATTCTCCTTCAGTGAATTCAATCAAAGGATTAGTTGCCTCATTACCGAAATTCTGTAAGGAATTCTTATAAATATAAATGCCTACTGTATCGCCATACTCATTAAAGCTGTAAGAAGTATCTAGCATATACATGCTTAGTTTATAATAATTGCCAGTTTCAGGAGCGTCCTTCAAGTCAAGTAACAACTTACCCTTTGAGAAAAAATATCTGATCCCATAGGTCCATTCCCAACTGGAGGTATCATGCACGGTTGTGGATAGTTTTTTGATTTCTGCTGCTAATGGAATATCTGAAACAGCGGTTACAGTTTCATAACCATTGTGCCTGGCAACTAGTTTATACTGATGCCCGGCTTCAGGCTTAATATCAGGAAAGTAGTAGGAATTCGACTGGTTAGCCCCAACCTGTGTGGCCAATAGGGAGCCATCCTTATAAAGTTCCAGGGTTGCCTGGGTTAAAGCCTTGTTGGGAGCATTATCGAGTATTGACAAACTCTTATACAGAATCACACTAATTCCGCTATCAGGTATCATGATGCAGTCTAATGCTATCCTGGAAGCTGTTTTTGGGAAGTTTTCTATTTTCTCGGTTTTCTCACATCCGATAAACAGCAGAAAGAAAATGATGATTGGAAATATTGCTTTCATAAATCTTTACTTGTTTTTTGGGATTGAAAACCTGAAGGTATAACTCACAGATGGTATCATCTGGAATAAGCTTACTCTTTTCAAAGCTTTGCTACCTCTTGAGTCAGTTCCGAAGTAATAATAAAATGGGTTTTTACGGTTGTACACATTATACATTCCTAAGTTCCAGGAGCTTGTGCCCCATTTAGTTTCCTTCGAACGTGTGAATGAAACATCCAGCCTGTGATAATCGGCTGCCCGATATGAATTCCGTTTGTCAAAGGTTTGAATTTCCCATCCATCGGGCCCGGGAAATTTAATCGTAGCAAGGGTAACTGCATTCCCGGTTCCATAAACCCATTCCGCAGAAAAATCCCACTTATCATCCAACTTATGCATTAAAACAATGGAAATGTCATGCCGCCTGTCGAATTTGTAAGGGAAGGTTTCTCCATAGTTTATATCCGGAAATGTGCGGTTGCTCCATGATAATGTGTACCCGATCCAGCCTTTGGTCCGGCCTTCTTTTTTCTGCAGCAGTATCTCCATTCCATATGAATTCCCTTTTCCACTGGTAACCTTTTCTTCCCAGTTGGAATTTGAGTTCAGGTAGGTTGCACCTTCGGTATATTCTATAATATGATTCATCCATTTATAGTATCCTTCTACCGAGACGAGGTAATTACGACGGAATGTCCTGGAAATACCTGCAGCTACCTGTTTTGATTGCTGGGGTTTGATGGAAGAAGTGGATGGAACCCAAAGGTCAGTAGGTAATCCAATGGATGAATTAGTCAGCAGGTGGATATTTTGTTGCATACTGGCAAATGAAGTCTTCGCGATCCAGTCATCAGGAAGCAGGTAACGAACCGAAACCCTGGGTTGCAATGAATGATAAAACTTCTTGTCTACCAGGAAAGATGAATAATGTAAACCGAAGTTAGCTTTAAGCCGCTCATTAAATTGGTAGTCATCCTCAAAGTAAATGCCTGTTTCCAAAGCCCGGACTGGATTTGGGCCAGATGTGCTATCATTAATATTCGTATTGGATTCCTCAATATTAACGGTATTCACACCGGGTTGGAAAGTATGAAAAGTGGAAAGTAACCCAAATTTGATGAAATGTGAAGGATTAGGCATATAATCTATATCCGCCTTTATCGCGAAATCCCTGATCCCCGACAGATATCGGATTGAATACATTTTAGTGGTGGTCGATGTATCTGTAACCACGATGGATTCCTGGAAGTCTTTAACCGTGAAATTATAGTTACTGTATGTGAATGCAAGGTTCCCAAACGTTTTTTCATTGATCTGGTGATTCCATTTCGCTGAGGATGTCAGGTTTCCCCACGAAAGTGACGATTTACTCTGTTCCTTATAAATCACACCATCATAAAGGTATTCATAAGGAAGTACGTCATTATAATACTCATCTTTACCATTATAAACACTCAGGTATAGCCTGTCTTTCTCCGAAATAATATGGTTGACCTTTGCATTCAGGTCATAGAAAAAGAGTCCGTTCTTGTTATACTCAGTAGTAACTCCTCTAACAATGGGCTGGGCCAGGTAATCGATATAAGTTCTTCGTCCCGTTACAATGAACGATGTTCTATCTTTCAGGATTGGCCCTTCTACCATAAGCTTGGAGCTGATCAGACCCAGGGATCCTTCGACATTCAGCTTTTTCATATTTCCCTCCTTCATCCTGATATCTACTACTGATGACAATCTTCCACCATACCTTGCCGGAAATCCACCTTTTATAAGTTCGACATTCTTAATTGCATCAGCATTGAAAATGGAGAAAAATCCCAATAAATGCCCGGCATTATAAACAGGGGCATCATCAAGAAGAATGAGGTTTTGATCAGGGCCACCACCTCTGACATAGAGTGCGCTGCTTCCTTCAGTTCCTGATTGAACCCCGGGTAAAAGCTGAAGCGACTTCAAAATATCAGTTTCCCCCATAAACGATGGCAGGCTTTTCATTTGCTGAATCGGGATGTTAATACTGCTCATTCGGGAGGATTGTTCCAGTAATTCGCTGCCTGATGCAGTAATATCTACCTGTTGGAGAGTGAGCGACGATTTGAGGAGAACCATCAAGTTCATGTTGCCATTCAGATTGATTTCTTCAAATTTTGTTGAGTACCCTATATAGCTGAAACGCAGGAGATGGTTTCCGGCAGGAAGAGTGATGCTGAAAAAACCATAGGCATTGGTAGAAGTGCCTTTAAGACTGGCTTTTTCAAAAATATTGGCACCTGGTAATACTTCCATACTCGCTGTATCCTTGATATAACCACTAATGGTAAAGGATTGTGCCGATAAAAGCAGGATATTAAGCAGAAAGATGATGACTAGGAGAAGCCTGGTGAATACCTGCATAAACTAAAGTATAATGTACGAATGAAAAGTTATTGTTCAAACGGTTTAAATGTAAAGATATTATGAGGTGAGTTAGATATATTAATGATTTTTAACTAATCATAGTCCCTTATTTCACGGGGGAGTAGCACATTTATTTTGTTGATTATTTCTGTAAAACTTCTTTATGAAAAAGGGAAGAAGAGCAGAGGCATCCATTAATTTTGCATTCCGATTGGAATCTTATGAAGATAATCTCCTATAATGTCAACGGTATCCGGGCTGCAATCGGCAAAGGACTAATTGAATGGATAAAGTCTGCTGATGCTGATATTGTCTGTTTCCAGGAGATAAAAGCCCAGGTTGATCAGATACCGATCCTTGAATTTGAAGCCCTTGGGTACCAAACTTATTGGTTTCCTGCTCAGAAAAAGGGTTATAGTGGCGTTGGAATATTGACCCGTAAACAGCCGGATCGCGTTTTGTATGGCATTGAACATCCCCTTTATGATTTTGAAGGACGATTTCTGAGGGCTGGATTTTGGGGATATTAGTGTTATTTCGGTTTATCATCCATCCGGTACAACAGGTGAACATCGCCAATCCTTTAAAATGGAATGGCTGGATTATTTCCTGAAATATACCATTGAGCTCCTTAAAACACGACCAAATCTCATCATTTCCGGGGATTATAACATTTGTCATAAGGCCATCGATATCCACGACCCTATACGCAATGCTACCAACAGCGGATTTCTCCCTGAAGAACGTGCCTGGGTGACCACATTCCTTAATGTCGGATTCATCGACTCATTCAGGTATTTTATCAAAGAACCTCATCATTATTCCTGGTGGAGTTATAGGGTAAATGCCAGGGAAAGGAATCTGGGCTGGCGTATTGATTATCATATGGTCAGCGACCCACTTGAAAACCGAATGAAACGTGCCGCCATCCTCCCAATGGCAAAACACTCGGATCATTGTCCTGTATTACTGGAGATTGATTTTTAAAAGGCTGGATAGATTTCTATTTCAGCTAAAGCTTATTCATCATGTCAATTCAAAATTATGAAACTAAAAACCCTGCTTCTTTTCCTGATCATAGGATCCATGAGTCTTATGTCATGTGTTTCAACAAAAAAGTATAATGATCTTGCGGGCAGATGCAAGTCTGAAAATGAACGCTTGTCAGCAAAAGTCGATGAACTCACCACCCAGGTGAATGAGCTCACTGCCGAAAATCAAAAGATTAAAAAAGATAATGCCAGGATGAAGGCTGATACTACTGAACTTTCATCCAAACTGCGGGTACTTACAGCTGATTATGAAGAATTGGACAGGTCGTATGAGATGCTAAAGGCTCAGAGCACAGGCAATGAGGAGGAAACACAACGGATAATGGCTGAATTAAAGGCAGCCCAGGATGACCTGCTGTCCAGGGAAGATAAACTCCGGGTATTGCAATCAGAACTTGACCAGAAAGGGAAGAACCTGTTAGAACTTCAATCTGCAATAGCAAAGAAAGATTCAATCACCCAGGCTTTACGCAAAGCCGTTGCCGATGCCCTGATGGGTTTCGAAGGGAAAGGCCTTTCTGTTCATATGAAAGATGGGAAAGTATATGTTTCGATGGAAGAAAAGCTACTCTTCGCATCGGGAAAATGGGAAGTTAGTGCTGAAGGCATATCAGCATTAAAGAATATATCAAAAGTGCTGGAAAAAAATAAAGATATCAATGTCCTCATCGAAGGTCATACTGATAATGTGCCTTACAATGGTACCGGACAAGTAAAGGATAACTGGGATCTTAGCGTGATGCGTGCTACATCTATTGTAAAAATCATCCTGGCCAATGCTAAAATTGATCCTAAACGACTCACCACTGCAGGAAGAAGTGAATACCTGCCGGTAGACCCATCAAATTCAGCCCCGGCCCGCGCCAAGAACAGGCGGACAGAAATCATTCTTACCCCTAAGCTGGATGAATTGCTGCAAATCATCGGTGGAAATTAATGAATGCTGCCTTCTTAATTGAAAGGCAGATTACTTAAAAAGATCTTTGAAATGAAAGGGTGCCGGTGTTGGCCCCCTTTCAGCATGTACCCATGCCAAATCAGAATTATGAGAGATCACATTTTAGCAAAACTTGTTCTGGAAGATGGAACTATTTTCAAAGGAAAATCCTTTGGTTATCAAGCCTCCGTTGCAGGTGAAGTCGTTTTCAATACTTCAATGACAGGCTACCCTGAAAGCTTAACCGACCCATCCTATGCTGGACAGATCCTGGTAGCGACTTATCCGCTTATCGGTAATTATGGCGTACCAATGAGTGTTGAAGAAGATGGCATGCTCAGATACCTTGAATCCGATCGGATACAGGTAAGTGGACTGATAGTTTCTGATTATTCCTTTGAATTTAGTCATTGGAATGCAGGTGAAAGTCTTTCAGATTGGTTGATACGAAACAAAATTCCAGCGATTTACGGGATCGATACAAGGGCATTGACGAAAATTATCAGGGAAAAAGGGGCGATGCTTGGAAAAATAGTTTTTGAAGGAGCTGATATTGATTTTCTGGACCCTAATGAACAGAATCTTGTTGACCAGGTAAGTTGTAAAGAAGTACAGAGGTATGGAAATGGCAGGACAAAAATACTTCTGATCGATTGTGGTGTTAAGAATAATATTATCAGGCATTTCCTTAAAAGAGACACTACGGTAATCCGCGTCCCATGGGATTTTGATTACCGGAATGAAGAATATGACGGACTGTTTATTTCAAATGGCCCGGGCAATCCAAAAATGTGTGTGGCAACCATTGAACATCTTTCCTGGTCACTGAAGCAGGATATCCCCATTTTTGGGATTTGTCTGGGTAATCAATTATTAGCGCTGGCTTCAGGTGCTGATACCTATAAGCTGAAATATGGCCACCGAAGCCATAATCAACCTGTATTGCAGGTAGGAACCAACCGTGCATTCATAACTTCACAAAACCATGGGTTTGCCATTGATAACAAGAGCCTTGGAAATGACTGGGAGCCTTTCTTTATTAACCTGAATGATGGAACAAATGAAGGAATCCGGCATAAAGCCCTTCCGGTTTTTTCTGTACAATTTCATCCTGAAGCATCGTCTGGCCCTACAGATACCGAATACCTTTTTGATGAATTTATACAGAAAATAAGGCCATAATAGATGAAGAGGTATTAGGAATGTATTAAACAGCGATCATCACTTTAAATACATTTAACCTGGTGGTAAATAGAATTTCATAAAGAAAAATAATTTTAACAAAATTCAAAATACTGATTGGTAATGAAGAAAGTCCTGGTACTTGGCAGTGGCGCACTCAAGATTGGAGAAGCAGGTGAGTTTGATTATAGCGGTTCACAAGCTCTGAAAGCACTGAGGGAAGAAGGCATCTTCTCCATTCTCATTAATCCTAATATCGCCACTGTTCAAACCTCTGAGGGTATAGCTGACAAGATTTACTTTCTGCCTGTTACCCCATTCTTTGTTGAAAAAGTCATTAAAAAAGATAGACCTGATGGAATTCTACTTGCCTTTGGAGGACAGACAGCGCTCAACTGTGGTGTAGAACTTTATCAGTCAGGAATACTTGAAAAATATGGAGTTGAGGTGATGGGTACGCCGGTAAGTGCCATTATGGAAACTGAAGACCGTGAACTTTTCGCTCAAAAGCTACACAGTATTAATGTAAAGACCCCAAAAAGCATTGCTGTTACTTCCATTGAGGCTGCCCTGGAAGCATCGGATGAACTTGGTTTTCCAATCATCGTAAGGGCTGCTTATACCCTTGGTGGTCAAGGTTCAGGGTTTTGTTATAACAGGGACGAATTGCTGAAATTGGCTGATAAAGCCTTCTCCTACTCCAACCAGATTTTGGTGGAAGAATCTCTTAAAGGCTGGAAAGAGGTGGAATATGAAGTGGTACGCGATTGTTACGACAACTGTATCACTGTCTGCAATATGGAGAATTTTGATCCATTAGGAATTCATACCGGGGAAAGTATTGTAGTAGCACCCTCACAAACACTTACCAACAATGAGTATCATAAACTTCGCCGACTGGCGATCCAGATTGTAAGGAGTGTTGGGATAGTTGGTGAATGTAATGTTCAGTATGCTTTAGATCCGCAATCAGAAGATTATCGTGTTATAGAGGTGAATGCCCGGCTTTCACGTTCTTCAGCGTTAGCTTCCAAGGCTACCGGATACCCATTAGCCTTTGTGGCAGCCAAACTGGCTATGGGTTATGGGCTGCATGAATTGAAAAATAGTGTAACCCGCACTACTACTGCCTTTTTTGAACCGGCCCTTGACTACATTGTGGTTAAAATTCCTCGTTGGGATCTTAATAAATTCATGGGAGTATCCAAAGAGATTGGATCCAGCATGAAAAGTGTCGGAGAGATCATGGCAATTGGCAGGACCTTCGAGGAAGCAATTCAGAAAGGTCTTCGAATGGTAGGGCAGGGGACCCATGGATTCGTGGGAAATAGCGACATTGAATTTACTGATATCAGGAAAGCGCTTTCAGAACCTACTGATATGCGTATTTACTCAATAGCCAGTGCTTTCGAGGCAGGGTTTAGTGTAGAAGAAATCCATGAGCTTACCCGAATTGATAACTGGTTCCTTGTTAAGTTAAGAGGAATCTACGAAACCATGCAGGAGCTTAGTAAATATCAGCATTTAGAAGAACTGGAAACTGATTTTTTATTGCATTGCAAACAACAAGGATTCTCTGATTTCCAAATTGCCCGTTTTGTGCTCAAATCGCCGGGTAACCTGAAGGCTGCTCTTCTGAAAGTGCGTGTTTTGAGGAAGCAGCTTGGGATTGTACCCTATATCAAACAAATTGATACGCTGGCTGCTGAATACCCTGCATTAACGAATTATTTGTACATGACCTATAATGCCACGGAACATGATGTTATTTGTGAACGTGACAATAAGTCTGTGATTGTTTTAGGTTCTGGAGCATACAGGATTGGCAGTTCCGTAGAATTCGACTGGTGTTCCGTAAATGCACTGTCCACTGCAAGAAAAGAAGGTTACAGGGGGGTGATGATAAATTTCAATCCCGAAACTGTAAGTACCGATTATGATACTTGCGACAGGCTTTATTTTGATGAGCTCTCCTTTGAACGAACAATGGATATCATCGACCTGGAACAACCTTTTGGAGTGATCGTTTCAACAGGGGGGCAAATAGCCAATAACCTGGCTATGCGGCTTCATGAACAACAAGTCCCTATCCTTGGGACTTCCCTGAAAGTATTGATAGTGCTGAAAACAGGCATAAATTCTCATCTTTGCTTGATAGCCTTGATATCGATCAGCCAAGGTGGAAAGAACTCTCAAATCTTGAGGAAATTCATCGTTTTGTTGAGGAAGTGGGTTTTCCTGTTCTGATCAGGCCTTCCTACGTACTATCAGGTGCGGCAATGAATGTAGTTTCCAATGAGCAGGAACTGGACTTTTTCCTTACCCTGGCTGCAAAAGTCTCCAAGGAATACCCGGTGGTTGTGTCGGAATTTGTGCAAAATGCTAAGGAAATTGAGATTGATGCGGTTGCTGATAAAGGCGAAATCCTTGCCTACGCCATCTCTGAGCACATAGAATTTGCTGGTGTACATTCAGGAGATGCCACAATGGTGTTTCCTGCACAGAAGATGTATTTTGAAACAGCCAGGAGGATCAAGAGAATTTCCCGCGATATTGCCCGTTCCCTCAATATCTGTGGGCCTTTCAATATGCAGTTCCTGGCCAAGGACAATGATATCAGGGTAATCGAATGTAACCTGAGGGCTTCCCGCTCATTCCCTTTTGTTTCTAAGGTGATAAAAGTGAATTTTATTGAACTGGCTACAAAGGTGATGTTGGGGATTCCGGTTGTTAAACCTGAAAAGAGCGCCTTCGATCTGGATTACATTGGAGTTAAAGCCTCACAGTTCTCCTTCTCGCGATTGCAGGCTGCCGACCCGGTACTTGGTGTTGAAATGGCATCAACCGGTGAAGTTGGATGTATTGGCGAAAATTATTACGAAACACTTTTAAAAGCAATGCTTTCCGTTGGATATAAGATTCCAAAGAAAAATATTCTGCTTTCAACCGGTGATGCCCGTTCAAAAGTGGAATTGCTTCAAAGTGCAAGAATGCTAAAGGAGAGAGGATTCCATCTCTTTGCTACACGCGGCACTGTAGCTTTCCTGGAAGAAAATGGCGTAGATTCTACCATGCTGCATTGGCCAGATGAAGATGCTCAACCTAATATCCTTGAATACCTTAGGGAACGCAAAATCGACCTGGTGATAAATATTCCGAAAAATTTATCCCGCACTGAATTAGCTAACGACTATACCATAAGAAGATCAGCAGTGGATTTTAATATACCACTCATTACAAATGCGCGACTTGCCAGCGCATTTCTTTATGCAATCTGCAAACTCGATCTTGAGGACCTGGTGATAAAAAGCTGGGACGAATATTAGGATTAATTGTTGCTAATAAAAACTTCGTACTTACCCGGTTTCAGGATATCGAAGGTAAGATTGCACTGCTTTAGGGTTTCCGCAACCTTGATGGTGAAATGAAGTTCGCATTGTACTGGTAGCTGATAGTTTAGAATTAAAATTTTAAGATTCTGATCCAGTTTATAGCCTGAAGAAATCTCGACAGTCAGGTCGTGAGGGATATATTTACGCATCACACTTTCAAACGCTAACTGAATACTGTTTTCAGTATCTCCGGTTTTCTTAATCGAATAATATTCAATACCGGTTATATTGGTAACCCGGTATTCCTCTTCCTGCTTAATTTCTCCTATGTAATCATTCTCTTCCCAAACACCTGCAAGTGTGGTTGTTTTTCCATTTACAGTGTATTTAAATTTTCCTTTCCCGTTTTTAAGGCCATTCTTCCACTCACCATTAAATACATCACCATTTTGATAGGTATAGGTTCCTTTTCCATCTGGCAAACCTTTACGGAAGGAACCCTTATAAGAATCAATTCCCTTAGCAGAGCCTTGTCCATCTGCCAGACTATCCTTGCAATCTCCTTTATAGCTGCCAGAAATCTCTTTCAAAAGTACCTTGCACTCAGAACTGCTTTCTTGTGCGGTAATCCCGGGCAGTAAAAATATCTGAGAAACAATGATCAATAGCAGTATTGATATCAACCTGGGGTAATGAATCAGATTATACTTCATAAATGGATAAAATTTAGGATGATTGACGCGATGTGAAATTATTATAAATCAAGATGCAAAATATTACCCGGTTCAATCAATATTCAGTTTTATTGATTGTTGTTTTTAACTTATTGGATGTGTATATCCAATGAGAATTTTAACCATTCAATACAATAAAATTCTAAACTAATCAAGCCTGTTTTCAGCCATAGCTTTCAATTTCTGCAACGAAAGAGGGAACTTCTCATTCATATGTTCCATATATTCCGGGAGAGTATCTACTTCTACTGTTAGACGGGTCATATCATCGTCCTGTTTTAACCTGTAAATCTCAAATGCACCGGTCCATTTCCGGGTTTCCTCATCCAGGGGAATTTCCTTGAAGTCGCTCATATAGCCTATATGTTTAAGGATCATGAGCTCATTTTCCTTAACAAACTCTATATCAGAATACATTCCTTCACCTAATGGTACCAGGAATTGTACCCTCTCACCTTTTGCAAGTTCACCTTTATAATAACTTCCTTCGCAAAAAGGAGAAGTCCATTCAGTATAAGATTCAGGATTCCAGAGTAATTTCCATACCAATGAAACTTCTGCTTTGATTTCAATGTTGAAAACCAGCTTTTGGATGTGATAAAGGTAGTTTCTTAACAGGTTCTTCAGAATGGCTTCCCAGCCTGCGGCGAAGTTTTCCCTTAGAAAGGCTGTTCCTCCATCTGCAAAATTCTCCACTCCATCATGTGTAATCCGAACCAAAGTCTTGTCATCTTCCGGCATAATTTCCCATGTGACCAGGGAACTGCCCTTTGAATGATCGGGATAAGACCAGGTATGTGCAAAAACTATGGGAGGTTCAATTCGGGTAATCTTACAACGATGCAGAAATTCCCTGGTTTCACCACTCTCATAGAAATAGAAATCATTTCCTTCCACGGCAACAAAATCCTGTACATCGAAGTACCATTTTTTCATTGCTTCAACATTGGTAAGTGCTTGCCAAATCTGATCAGGAGTGGTATCGAATCTTTCGGTGAATATGATAGGATTGTTCATAGTTTTTTATTTTGGATGAAAACAAAGATATTATGTTGAATACTTGAAATTGATGAAAAGTTCAATTTTAGGCATGCAACTATTGAAGTGATTTTCTGTACGGATCAATTTACTACACACTTCTTTATCAATACTTTGAGTTATCTTAACTATTTACAATTTCACTACTGAAAATCATTATAAAACTTTTGAGTGTTGTTTACCTTGGGTGCTTCATGATCATCATTAGCAATGCAAGAAAGGGAGTGAACCAGGCAACAAAGCCCCAAATATTCCATTGACGAACTAATTTCTTTAAGGGCAACCATTCACTTTCGGTAGCTATCCCCCCTTTTTCAGTCAGAGACCTTATTTTTCTTTGAATGGGTGCCAGCATGGCAGAAAATGCAAAACCGGAGATCAATACCAGTACCAGTGACCACAATATCCATCCTGTTCCAAAAATAGAATATCCGCCATGCATGGCAGCCCCGATGCCAGCAATAATCAGGATAGAAACAGAAGGAATTGTAAAAATCCTGTCTGCCTTTATAATGCCTTTTATAGTATGATGGATTATGCTGAAGTCACGGGTTTTCAGTGCAAAACGAAGCCAGAAAATGCCAATGGTGATATTTCCCATGAAAACGATCACGGAAAATAAATGTAATATTTTAAGGATTGAGTATCCCATAGGATTTTTGAATGTTTAAAATGAGTGAATAACAATATTGTCTCCGGGATTATATCCCTGGGTCCATCAGAGTGTGGATGCATACTTAAACAACCTATTT